>CAZHQZ010000091.1:1251-5642 GCA_964534675.1 uncultured Pseudomonadales bacterium
GTCGGTATCCAGTTGATCGGCATTGGCGACTGCGGGGCAGTTGTCCGAAGCATCTATTACGCCGTCGCCATCGGTATCAGGAAGCAGCGTGCCGCGCAAAAACAGGCCGTGCAGCGCAGAGTCAACGGGGTCGCATTCAATATCGGCGCCTTGGTTGGCGTGACCGCCTTCCCAGCAGACTGACCCCGGCAATAACAGCGCGCCAGTGGTGTAGGCATCAATATCGTAAGCGACGGTGAATTCAATGGTGGCATCGCCGCTGCCAGAAATAACGCCGCTGTTATTTTGATCGACGTTGATCGTACCGTTTGTGCTTAAAGTGCCGGCAGTAGGTAGGGTCAAATTGCCGCTGCTCAGTGTTGCGCCGCTCAGTGCAGTGGATACGCTGCCCACGGTAATTTGTGTGGTTTGGCTGGCTTGTGGAATCACTTGCATGGTGCCTTTGCGCAGCAGAGACATATTTAGCGTCCAATTCCCTGCGCCTGTAATTTTCAGTGTGACGGTGTATTTCGGATGGTAATGCAAATAATTAGATGCCACTGTTACCAATGCGGATAGCAGTTCTGCACTGGAGCGCAATTGATTGGCTTAATGCGTTTCAAATTCAGTAGTGGAAAAATTTTGCGTGGTGGAGGATGCCCACTCGTTTCTGCCATTGGGGAGAGATAGCAAAAGATTGTCATTGAGTGTTACGTCGACGCAGAGCCCAAGAGTTTGACAGTTCAGTAAACCGTTGCTCCAAGTGCCGGAACTGTTGTCGGTAACCGTGACGCTTGTGATGGCAGGCGTTGCAAACACAGAAGCCGTCACAATCATAGAAAGCGACATAAACAGCAAATACGCCAGAAATTTCTTTGTGGATTTTTTTAAAAATGGTTTCATGATTAATCTCCTTTTACACCACTGATAACAACTTTTTAAAAAAACGACTAATTTATTTGTTGATAAATATTCCTTATGCGTTTTGAGAGTGGGAATTCCCAGCGCGTAGCACAAACGTATACCTGGCTTTTCTGGTTTGCTACTACCCGCCAAGGTGGTTTGTGGTTTTTTCTGCCAAAAAATTAAATTTTTTATAGATGGGAAATCCATTTCCCTTTTATTTTTTGTGGCTATGCGGTTCGCACAACGGCAATTTCCTTGACCAATCCGAAGTCCATCGACTGCAACATCAGGTTTTTTGCCGCACTGACAAATTGCTGATCCAGCGCCATGGTGGTGACGAGAATGTCGCCATCGCGCTCGGTGCTGTGGCGGTGTGAAGCGGCGTGTACATCGGTTTGCCGCTTGTTGAGCCAGGCCTCACTTTTGGCGGCAATCACGCCGATGAGTTGTTGAAAACCGTGTTCTTGCGCCAGTTGATGGAGTTGCAACATGAGCAGTGCTGTGGAGAGTGCGCCCTCATACGTTCGGCTGCTTTTGCCCACCCAGCGGCTGCCTTCCACAACATCCGCCGCTTTGGGCAGCGTGAGGTTCTGGGTGAGATAGCCCCACGATGGCTGCTCTAAATCGTAATCTTCTACCGTGGGAATGAGCCGAATCGCGCTGACCAATTGTTTGGGGCGCTTGGGCTGTTTGCTGGTGACTAACACATGCAGTGTTGTGGGGCGCGTATCAAAATGATCCAACTCGGTTTTGTCTTGATGGTTCATCTGAACGTAGGGATCGTCCTGCGCGAAGCAGGCGTAGCGCAAACGGCCGAATTGTTTGAGCAGCGCGGTAGGGATTTGCGTGCCGGTGTAAGTGTCGATAGTAAAAACAGAATGGTTCAACATGGTGGTGCCTCCAAGATAAGGAAACCGTCGGAAGTGACGGTTGGCTTAGTTATGAGCAAGAGGCATGCAGTTGACAGCTACTTAGGTGGGTAGTATTTCGAAAAGCGAAGGTGCGGAGCGGGTTCCCATTTGGCAGTAACTCGTGGATACTCGATGCAGGGAAGATAACAAGAAGCATTCACAGTGCGAGTGAAGAGGTTTGTATGCTTGCGTTAGAAAATTTTGTAACGAACCTGCCTTTGGTGTGCGAAAAACCGATGGGCGCGACAAATATGTTGCCCTGTATCGCCAAGTTGGAGCGCTCACTTTACGATGCCGCACGCATCATGGGATTTGAATTCGTGCGCTTCACCTGTTGGCACAAAGAGGTGGCCGATCACGGCGAATTTCCTCTGTCATTCAGTATCAACTTTAGTAATTTTCCTAAAACTTGGGAGACGTTGTACGAAGCGAAGCGCTATTACTTGCATGACCCTGTGGTGCGGGCGATTGAGGAGGCAGATCAAAATAAAGTGGTGTTTGGTACATGGCAGCAGGCTTGGCGCGAGGTGACCGCCAGAGAAACAGCGTTCTATTTGGAACGCATGCAGGCGCTGTCTAAAGATGCCGAGCAGCACGATATTCAGAGTGGTTTTTATATGATGTTGGTGATGGGACTCAGCCGTTTTGTTATCAGCTTGGGAACCAGCCGAAACCCAGAAACAATAGAAGCGCAAGCCGCCAAAATTTTGCCGCAGCAAGTTTTTTCCTTGGTGGCGCTGTTAAGTCAGGCGATGAATTTGACACACGGCTGCAACAGTTGTGGTAAATCTTTTCGTATACAAGGTGGCGAATCTATTCAGCTCACCAAAAAACAAAATCAAATTTTGACGGTGTTTTCAGAGCACGCAGGCGCTTCGAATGTAGACGTGGCGCGCATCAACCATGTCACGGTTGAAACGGTGGCGTTTCACTTAAAAGCGATCCGAAAGAAATTTAATCAGCCCAATGCATCGGGACACGCTTTATCCAATATCGCCATGATGCATGGCTTGATTTGAAAAAAAGCGCCGGCAATTATTGCTGACGATTCGCCACTAAACTTGCCACCACGGATGGATCGGCCAGCGTGGAAGTATCGCCCAAGTTTTCAATGTCGTTTTCAGCAATCTTGCGCAAAATGCGGCGCATAATTTTGCCGGAGCGCGTTTTTGGCAGCGCTGGTGCCCACTGCAGTTTGTCGGGCTTGGCAATCGCGCCAATTTCTTTCGTGCAGTATTGCGCGAGTTCGGCAGCGAGTGCGGCGTCGCCGTTTTCGTCGTGCATTAAAGTCACAAAGCAATAAATGCCTTGGCCTTTGATGTCGTGCGGATAGCCGACCACGGCCGCTTCAGCCACTTTCGGATGCAACACCAGTGCCGATTCAATTTCCGCTGTGCCCAAACGGTGACCGGAGACATTCAGCACATCGTCCACGCGGCCGGTGATCCAGTAATAGCCGTCTGCATCGCGGCGCGCGCCATCGCCAGTGAAGTAGTAGCCGGCGTACTGCGCAAAATAATTGTCGAGCAGGCGTTGGTGGTTGCCGTACACGGTGCGTATTTGTGCGGGCCACGAGGCTTTGATCGCCAACATGCCTTCACCCGCGCCCTCGATTTCTTTTCCGGCTTGATCGAGCAAGACGGGCTGCACGCCGAACATGGGCAGGGTGGCGGAGCCGGGTTTGGTGGGGATGGCCTGCGGCAGCGGAGTAATCATGTGTACGCCGGTTTCGGTCTGCCACCAGGTGTCGACGATCGGGCAGCGCCCACCGCCCACCACGCGCTGATACCACGCCCACGCTTCTGGGTTGATCGGCTCGCCCACGGTGCCGAGCAGGCGCAGGCTGCTGCGCGATGTACACGTCACAAACTCATCGCCCTGCGCCATCAGTGCGCGGATAGCGGTGGGCGCGGTGTAGAGAATATTGACGCGGTGTTTGTCGCACACCTGCCAAAAGCGCGAGGCATCGGGGTAAGTGGGTACGCCCTCAAACAGCAGGGTGGTGGCACCGTTGGCGAGTGGACCGTACAGGGTGTAGGAGTGTCCCGTCACCCAACCCACATCGGCCGTGCACCAGAAAATCTCGCCGTCTTGGTAGTCAAAGGTGTAGCGAAAAGTCATTGCCGTCATCAACAAATAACCGACGGTGGTGTGCAGCACGCCCTTGGGTTTGCCGGTGGAGCCAGAGGTGTAGAGGATGAACAGCGGGTCTTCCGCGCTCATCCATTCCGGCGCGCAGTCAGTGGCTTGATCGCTCACTAACTCGTGGTACCACAGGTCGCGCTCGCTGTGCCAAGCAATATCGCCGCCAGTGCGTTTGACGGTCAGCACCGTGTGTACGTTCGGGCAGTGTTGCAGCGCCGCATCCACACTGTTTTTGAGTGGGATAGCTTTGCCGCCGCGCACGCCTTCGTCGGCGGTGATGACCACGCGGCAATCGGCATCGAGTATGCGATCTTTGAGAGCCTCGGCTGAGAAGCCGCCGAACACCACGGAGTGCACCGCGCCGATGCGCGTGCAGGCGAGCATGGCGTAAGCCGCTTCGGGAATCATCGGCATGTAAATGCACACGCGATCACCGCGCTGCACGCCGCG
>CAZHQZ010000092.1:0-5527 GCA_964534675.1 uncultured Pseudomonadales bacterium
CAACCCCCGCAAAAAATCCGCATAATTATTGGCGGAAGTCCCCATGGGGTCTATCTCCACCATTTTCACGTTTTGCGCAGCTTTCCCTAACCAGTTGTTGACAACATCCGCGCCGTGTTCCGGTTCGTAAAATAAGCAGCGCACGCTGCCGCCGTTCAGCAATTGCAGGAGTTTTGCGCGATCGCGCACGCCGCTAGCAATGCTTTCGTGATGCCACACCGCAGCGCGTTGATTTAAGTGATAACGCTGCACCAAACGCTGGTAGCCGTCGTGATACACCACAAAACCTTGCGCGGCGACCGGCGCAAACGCTGCTGCCAGTTCTGCATCCAGTATTGTCATTTGCTGTGCAAATATTATTTTTCTCTGTTGAATATTTTTTGTCTCCGCAGGAAATAATTGCGCAAGGCGCGTCGCCACTTCATCGGCATGTTCTTTCAAGGCCAAAGGGTCTAACCAGATGTGTGGATCATTCTGAATGTTGTGGTCGCGCTCGTAATCTTCATCATCTACATGCAATGCATTGGGCAGCAGTGCAATATTTTTAGTGGCGGATTGTTGCTGCGCCAACTGCGCTAACCACGGCTCCATGCTCGGCCCTACCCACACCAGCAGCGCACTATTTTTTACGCGCAACGCATCCGCAGGGCGCAACTGGTATTCGTGCGGCGAGATGCCGTCTGGCACCAACACTTGCACGTCGGTTCCCGCCGGTGCCAGTGCTTGCACCATCCACGCCAAAGGTTTGATCGTCACCAGTACCACTGGCTCGGCGGCAAATACGGGGGAGACAAACCCCAAAAAACACCCGCATAAAATGTGCACTACCTTCATAGGCTCTCCGGTTTTTAATCAGTTTTTCAGGCGTTTGCGTTATTATTCCCGCCCTTGCGCATAGTATCGCCCCCATGTCTGCTCACGCCACCACACAGCTCGCTGAAGCCCAAGCTGCCGCTGCACCACTGTTGTCTGCGGAGCGCCTGCGCGTGCAAGCAGGTGAGCGCTTATTGTTGGATGACATCAATCTGCAACTGCACGCAGGTGAAATCGTCACGGTGATCGGTCCCAACGGCGCAGGCAAAACTACACTGCTGAAAACGCTGCTCGGTTTTATTGCACCTAGCAGCGGCACAATTACACGTCGCCCTGCTTTGCGCGTGGGTTACATGCCGCAAAAACTGGCATTGAATCCGTTGTTGCCAATGACCGTGCAACGCTTCTTGCAACAAACTAACACCAATAACGCTGCAATATCGCAAGCGTTGGCGGAAACGGGTGTTGCTGCGCTCGCACAGCAGTCGCTGCACAAAGTCTCTGGCGGTGAATTGCAGCGCGTGTTGTTGGCGCGCGCACTGCTGCGCAAACCGGAATTATTGGTGTTGGATGAACCGGCACAGGGCGTGGATGTGTGTGGACAGGCAGATTTGTATCGCTTGATTTCTGAGGTGCGGCAACGCTATCACTGCGGTGTATTGTTGGTGTCGCACGATTTACATTTAGTGATGGCGGCTACCGATACTGTGATTTGTTTGAATCATCATATTTGTTGCCAAGGTAAACCGGAGCACGTCAGTCAACATCCAGAATATTTGCAATTATTCGGTCGTCAAATTTCTGCAGATATTGCGGTGTACACGCATCACCACGATCACGATCACGACGTGCACGGCAATGTGCATCAAGGTTGTGCGCATGATTGAGTTGCTGTGGCTGCCGCTGCTTGCAGGCATCGGCACGGCGTTAATTGCGGGGCCGCTCGGTTGCTTTGTGGTGTGGCAGCGCATGGCATATTTCGGCGAAAGTTTGGCGCACAGCGCGCTGCTCGGTGTGGCGATAGGTTTGTGGTTGCACTTGCCGGTGACTTTCACGGTGATCGGCGCGGGTATTTTGCTCGCGCTATTGTTAGCAGGCTTGCAGCAATCTTCCCAATTTTCTTCCGACACCCTGCTCGGCATTTTATCGCACACTTTGTTGGCGGGTGGTTTGGTGTTGCTTGCCACATTGCCCAATTTGCGCGTGAATTTGGATGCGCTGCTGTTTGGCGATTTACTCGCCGTCTCGCTGCACGATGTGTTGTGGTTGCTGGCACTGGTGATAATTTTATTTGGCGCGCTGTGGCGTTTGTGGCAGCCTTTGATTGCGCTGACCGTACACGAAGAGCTGGCGCAAGCCGAAGGCATTAACGTTGCGCGTGTGCGCACGCTGCTGATGTTGATGATGGCGCTGACGGTGGCTGTGGCGATGAAAGTTGTCGGCGTGCTGTTGATGACTTCACTGCTCGTAATTCCCGCTGCCATTGCACAACACCACGCGCGTTCGCCAGAACAAATGGCATGCATTGCCTCACTCATTGGCGCGCTCGCTATTGTTGGCGGCTTGTTGTTGTCGTGGTTTAGCAACAGCCCTGTTGGCCCTTCCATTGTTTTAGTGGCGGGTATCTTTTTTCTCAACGCTTTGTTGGTGCGCCGTTGTCGCCAACGCTTTTTTCACTCCACTTAACTCTCACTATACTTATGAAAAATTACAGCACTTTATTGTTTACCTTGGAAGGCGGCATCGCCACCATCACTTTAAACCGCGCCGCGTCTGCCAACAGCATGAACATGGAAATGGGCAGAGAATTGCTAGATGTGGCAAAAATTTGCGAGCAAGATCGTGCTGTTCGCGCGGTGATATTGACCGGCGGTGGCGCGTTTTTTTCTGCTGGCGGCGATTTAAAAGCCTTTGCCGGTTTTGGCGCAGCCATCGGCGAAAAACTGCACGAGTTGACAGATTATTTGCACGCAGCGATCAGTATTTTTTTGCGCATGCGCGCACCGCTGATTGTTGCCGTGAACGGAGCCGCCGTGGGTGCCGGTTTTAGTTTGGCGATGGTGGGGGATTTTGTGTTGGCCTCTGAGCATGCAAAATTTGCTATGGCCTACACCAGCGCGGGCTTGAGCCCAGACGGCGGTGCGAGTTATTTTCTGCCGCGCATTGTCGGTTTGCGCCGCGCGCAAGAATTGATGATTAATAATCGCAAGCTAACTGCCGCAGAAGCCTTGGAATGGGGTTTGGTCACGCGCGTTTGTCCTGCCGATCAACTGCTGCAAGAAACGCACGCACTGGCACAGGCCTTGGCGAGCGGCGCTACGCAAGCGATTGGCACGGTGAAGCAATTGTTGTTGACTACGTTTAGCAGCACGCCGGAAGCGCAAATGGCGTTGGAAGGCAAAGGTATTGCACACCTCGCGGCTTACGGCGATGGACAAGAAGGTATTCACGCTTTTCTGGAAAAACGCGCGCCAATTTTTCAAGGTGAATAAATTACAACTCTTCATTAGGTAACGACAGCGATGAACGAATTCAATAATAAAGTGGTGATTGTCACTGGCGGCGGCAAAGGCGTGGGCTTGGGCATCACGCGCTGTTTTTTGGCGCAGGGCGCGACGGTGATTATTTGCAGCCGCAGCGAATTGGAATCTCTGCCGGAAGTGAACGGCAATCGCGCGCACTTTGTCGCAGCGGATGTGCGCGATGTGGAGCAAATTAACAGCGTGATCGATTACGCCAAAACAACCTTTGGCCGTTTGGATGTGTTGGTGAACAACGCCGGTGGCGCACCGCATACCGATGCCGCCACCGCCAGCCCGCGCTTTTCAGAAAAAATTATCGCGCTGAACTTGTTAGCACCGCTCAATTTTGCGCAGGCCGCCAATCGCGTGATGCAACAGCAGGCGGAAGGCGGTGTGATTATCAACATCGCCAGCGTCTCCGGCGAACGCCCGTCACCCGGCACAGCCGCTTACGGCGCAGCCAAAGCGGGTTTGCTCAATCTTACTAAATCCTTGGCGGTAGAATGGGCGCCCAAGGTTCGCGTGGTGGGGGTAACTTGTGGCATGATTCGCACCGAACAGGCTCACCTGCATTACGGCGACGAGCAAGGCATTGCTGCTGTATCCGCAACTGTCCCCCTCAACCGATTGGCGAATCCAGAAGACATTGGTAACGCCTGTCTTTTTTTGGCATCACCCATGGCCAGCTATATCAGCGGTAGCAGTTTGCTGGTGCACGGTGGTGGTGAAAAACCGGCTTTTTTGGAGGCGGGCAACGCGCAGCATTGATCGCTTTTACGCATTGTTCGCAACACATAACAACACTGACACATCGGATGGACAACATGGAAAGACGCTTAAAATCCTTGGTTTTTTTCGCTGCACTAACTGTAGGCACCAGCGCGTGGGCATCTCCGAATGCTGACGATTTGGCAACACTGCGCAGCGAGATGTCCAGCGGCGACACAGCTGCTGCTTGGGCGCACGCACAAAAAATGCGTATGGATTGGGAAGCCACACCGGAGTTTGACTATCTGTACGGTCTGCTGGCTTACGAACAGGGTCAGTACAACGAATCGCAATTTGCACTGGAGCGCGTGGTGATGGCCGAACCTGCCAACACCCGCGCCCGTTTGGCGCTGGGCAAGGCTTACTACCAACTGGGCGATGAACACAGCGCCATGCGCCAGTTCAATGCGGTGAAAGTCAGCGAACCGCCGGCCTACATCATGCGCGAAGTGAATCACTACTTGGCGCGCATGGGGCAGACGCAGAACGGCACGTTTAACGGTTTTGTCGAGTCTGGCATCGGGCACGACAACAACATCAATTCCGCTACTTCATCTAACGCCATCAGCAACCCTGCGTTTGATCCCTCCAGTATTACCAGCGACCCATATATCGTGTTGAACAAGCGTGCACACGAGCAGTCGGATATGTACGACTATCTGCAAGCGGGTTTGAATTACTACAAACCGTTAGATGCCGATACTGGTTTCGAGGCACGTGTCGGCTACAACGCGCGCAACAACTTCAGCTCTGATCGCTTTGATAACAATGTATACCGCGGCAGTGTGGGCATTGTGAAGCTATACGGCAAAGACCAAGTGCGCGCGACTTTCACCGCGCAGGATTACCGCCTCAGCGACTCCGATTTCCAAAACTACTACAGCCTCTCAGTGGATTGGACGCATTACAACTACGGCGGCTGGAGCTTGTATAGCGCGCTGTTCCTCAACCGTTTGAAATACCCAGACGACAGCCTGCGTGACATCAACCAGTACATCGGCAACTTTGCCCTCCAACGCCAAGACGGTGCTTTTTCACAGAGCGTTGGCGTGATGCTCGGCGACGAAGAGGCCACGCACTCGCGCGGCAACAATAACGCCCGCCTCTTTACCGGCCTTTACTACAATCTCGCCTACGACATCTCCACCAGCCACCAATTGTTTGCGCGCGCCTATGTACAAAATGCGCATCAACGCGGTGAAGATCCTTTCTTCCTGCAAACCCGCGACGATGATTTCCAACAACTGTCTGTCGGTTGGAACTGGCAGTTGAGCAAACCACTACGCGTACACACCGAACTGGTCTACGATAGCAACGACAGCGATGTGGATTACTATTCCTTTGAACGCACACGCCTGCAAACGGGCCTGCGCTACAGCTTCTGAGATTCAGGGAGAACGTCATGAAACATTCAGCAAAACACC
>CAZHQZ010000093.1:0-5395 GCA_964534675.1 uncultured Pseudomonadales bacterium
TGCACGGCGGCGGACGCGGCCAGCCCATCGCAAAAGCAGTGGGCATCAAAGCGGGCAATATTATTCCTTCGGTACTTGATGCAACGGCTGGTTTGGGTGGCGATGCATTTGTATTGGCGACACTCGGTTGTCGTGTGCAGATGTGTGAACGCTCGCCTGTAGCTCATGCGCTACTTGACGATGGCATCACGCGTGCTAGTCATTGTGATGAGCAAAGTCTGCGTGAAATTATTGAGCGCATGCAATTATTAGCCATCGACTCGAAACAGCACATGCAAAACTTGTTGGCGGCTACTGTCGTCACAGAAAAACCAGATGTGATTTTTTTGGATCCGATGTTTCCAGAAAAACGCAAAAGCGCAGCGCCAAAAAAATTCATGGCGGCCTTTCAGGTGTTGGTGGGTGCGGATGAAGATGCAGACGCGCTGTTGCCACTGGCTCTGCAAGTGGCGCAGCGGCGCGTGGTGGTCAAACGTGCGCGGCACGCGCCGGTGTTGGCGGGCATCAAGCCGAGCTTGGTGCTGGAAGGAGAATCCACACGGTTTGATATTTATCCTTTGCGCAGTATGGCGACTGATTCACAAGGGTGACGCATGCAACGCGCGGTATTGATCCATGTCTAATGTAAACAGTTGCGCGTCTTCTTTGCCGGTTGCGGTAGGGTAGTAATTTTTTCTCACACCAAGCTCAGTGAAGCCCATATTTTTGTAGAGTTGTTGTGCGGCTGCGTTGGATATACGCACTTCCAGAAAAATCTTTTTGATCTCATCGTCTATCAGTAGTAGCGATTGCTGTAATAGCTGTTTGCCAAAACCTTTGCCCTGCATAAAAGGGTGGATGGCGATGTTGAGTAGCGTCGCTTCATCAATTGCGTATTCATAAACGGCAAAGCCGATCAACTCGCGATTTTCATACAGCACAAAGCAGTGAATGTGATGTTGTTCAATACACCATTTTAGGGTGGCTTCCGACCACGGATAGTGATGAGCTTGTTCTTCGATAAACAGCAGTTCGTTGAGGTCTTTCAGTGTTGCTTCGCGCAGTGTCAAGCGCGCACCAGAACTTGTAAGGTTCGCCATGTGTCCGCTTTTTTTGCGGGCTGCTCTAGCATGTCATGCAGAGCACACACGGCGATGATGGGCCAGTCGCGGTATTGCACAGTGGGTGTTGTGTGATTGCTGTCGTCGTTGCTCAGTAAGGTGGTGGCGTTGCTGCCAAAACATAAAATTTGACGCACGGCTGAATTTTTTAATGCACCGCCATCCAACATGCCTTGGAAGTGATCGCGTGCGGCTGCTAAGCCTTTGTCTTTGTGTTGTGACAACGGCCACGAAAATTGGTTGGCATTCGCTAGCTGCTCTGTGCGGCCAATGGCTTTCAGAATATTGCGCAGCAAAACCAGTTGTTGATTATCCATGCGCGGTGTTTCTGCCAATATCAATAAATCATCCACTAGCCAGAGCACGACTTGGCAGTGGAATACATTGCCGTCTGGTTTTGATGAATCGACAAATTTTTGCGGTGTTGTCTCTGGCGTTTCTGCAGAGCTTTTATTAGAGAAAATGGATTGCGGTTTTTCTTCGCTGAATATTTTGCGAATATTTTCTTGCACAGAAGTGGTCGCTGGTGACTCAGCTTCGTCGTATTCAACTACGGGCGAAGGCAGTGCGCCCAACAGAGGAAAGCGCGCTGCATACTGGACTATGCCCATGGCATCCAAATAATCCAGTCGCAGCCGCTCGTTCATCATTTCTTCCTTTTAATAGCGTCGATCAAATGTGATCGCCTTCCTGTGGATTGATACGCAGTTTGCCAGAGGCGAGCAAGTTGAGCGCATTGAGATACGCCTTCACGGAAGCCACCACAATATCGGTATCCGCGCCGTTGCCATTGATGACGCGTCCTGCATGTTCCAGGCGTACCGTCACTTCACCTTGTGAATCAGTGCCGCTGGTGATGGCATTGACAGAATACAGCAACAAATCTGTGCCGCTTTGCGCGATATTCTCGATTGCCTTGAACGCTGCATCGACAGGGCCACTGCCTTCTGCCTCTGATTGCATCGATTCGCCTTTCACCAGCAAGGACAATTTGGCATGTGGACGGCTGCCGGTTTTTGATTGCACTTCCAGCGTGCCAAGCTGATATGTTTCCTGCACTTCACTCGGTTCCATATCACTGACGAGAGCCTGCAAATCCTCATCAAAAATCTCCGATTTTTTGTCAGCGAGATCCTTGAAGCGTGCGAAGGCATCGTTCAATGCAGTTTCGTCCAGTTCAATGCCGAGATCCTTGAGGCGGGTGCGGAATGCGTTGCGCCCAGACAATTTCCCCAGCACCAATTTGTTGGCATTCCAGCCCACATCTTCCGCGCGCATAATTTCATACGTTTCGCGGTGTTTGAGTACGCCGTCTTGGTGAATGCCGGATTCATGCGCAAACGCATTTGCGCCGACGATGGCTTTATTCGGTTGCACAGGGTAGCCGGTGATGCTGGACACCAGTTTTGATGTCGGCACAATTTGTGTCGCATCAATGCGTGTTTCTACCGGAAAAATATCTTTGCGCGTGCGCACGGCCATCACAATTTCTTCCAGTGAAGCATTGCCTGCACGCTCGCCAAGACCGTTGATGGTGCATTCCACTTGACGCGCGCCATTCATGACAGCGGCGAGTGAATTAGCTACCGCCATGCCGAGATCATTGTGGCAGTGCGTGGACCAAATCACTTTGTCTGCACCAGGAACGCGTTCAATGAGTTGCTTCATGCGTTCGCCCCACAATGCGGGAATGGAATAGCCCACCGTGTCCGGCACGTTGATGGTTTTTGCGCCCGCTTTGATGACTTCGCCAAAAATACGCACGAGGAAATCCATATCGGAACGCACAGCATCTTCTGCAGAAAACTCCACATCGTCTGTGTATTCACGCGCGACATTAACCGCCATGATGGCTTGCGCCACCACTTGATCTGGCGACATGCGCAACTTTTTTTCCATGTGTATCGGGCTGGTGGCAATAAACGTGTGTATGCGACCCGATTGCGCGGGCGTAATGGCTTCACCCGCGCGCCGCACATCGTTTTCATTGGCGCGAGCCAATGAACACACGGTAGAAGTTTTGATGGTTTTAGCGATGGTTTGGATCGCTTCAAAATCACCGGGGCTGGCGGCGGCAAAACCGGCTTCGATGATATTGACGCCGAGTTTTTCCAGTTGCCGTGCAATGCGAATTTTTTCATCGCGTGTCATGGACGCGCCCGGGCTTTGTTCGCCATCGCGCAAAGTGGTATCAAAAATAATTAACTGCTCTTTACTGGACATGATGCTGCTCCAAAAAAATGTTTGATGCTAAAAATAAGAGAATGCGTGCTTGGGTGCCCCGTGCGGGGCGTGCGATATAGATGCCCCTCAGGGCAGCAGGAGCAGGCAAAAGCTATGCGGGGACTGCAGGGCGAGTCCGCGATGAGTGCAATGCTTGTCGAGAGGCTTGCGTTGCATGGCTATTGAGGAAGGTGTGAGTGGCGTTGCCGGAATGATAATCCCGCAACGAGGGTTTTTCCAAGTGGTGATAGTTAATGCGCCATAGCTTCCTGCGCAGCTCTTGCCAAAAAACCGCTGCGTGTTTCGCCGTGTGCTTTGGCATATTCATCCACACGCGCTAGCACACGCTTAGGCAGAGTAATGTTGATTTTTTCTGATTTGCCCTGATAGCGGCTTATATCTACATCGACCAAAGCCCATACCCAGCCAGCAAACTCGGGGTCGGCTTGGTGGTTAGCTAGTGGCTGAGGCGTGGGAATATCTATGCCATCCTCACATAGCAACTCGCAGTGCGCTTCAATCGCCTCCACGGCATTGGTGAATGCTTCTTCTGCAGAGTCTCCCGCTGAAAAACAGCCTGCCAAGTCAGGCACTACCACGCCCCATGCTGTGCTTTCGGTGGCAGGTTCAATGGCGATAGGAAATTTCATAAAACACCTCACTTGAGTTCGGCTTGTTTCAACAACTTGTGTACCAAACCAACGCCTAAATCTCGCTTGGGATGCGGTACGGTATAGTGATCGCAGCAATAAATCCCCGCAATACACGCAGCCGCTGGTGCGGGCTTCTTTGACGATAGCTATGCCATAGTTGACCGACTGTATCCGATGGAATACAGTGCATCACATAGCCAACGGAACTGGTCATGATTGAGATACGGCGAATGCCCGAATTTGATGTGTGGTTTGACGGTCTGAAAGACACTATCACCAGAGCTAAGTTGAATGCTCGGCTCAAAAAGGTGTCACGCGGCATTCTTGGCGACATTGAGCCCGTTGGCGAGGGCGTGAGTGAAATGCGCGAGCACTTTGGCTCAGGTTGGCGCATGTACTTTGTGCGGCGCGGTGAAACATTTGTTGTCATGCTCGGTGGTGGCGACAAATCCACACAAAAGCGCGACATCGCCAAAGCGATTGCCTTGGCTAAAACACTGGAGTGCTGAATCATGGTAAAAGTTACTGAACTGCCCATCTATGACGCAGCAGATTACCTTGATAGCGAGGAAGCCATCACCGCTTACTTGAACGCTATTCTCGAAGAAAACGACGATGCGCTGCTGGCCTCTGCCTTGGGCGACATTGCAAAAGCGCGAGGCATGACACAAATTGCCAAAGATGCAGGCATTGGTCGTGAATCGCTTTACAAAGCCTTGCGGGAGGGGGCCAACCCTCGTTTTAGCACCATCACCCGCGTACTGGGTGCGCTGGGCGTGAAGCTGGTAGCGGTTCCAGTTTAGCCGTATCCGCTGGTAATAGACGCGGTGCAAAAAAACAAATCCCGCATTTAGCGGGACTCGGCATCAGAGAAAAGGCAGCGGATGATTTCATTGCTTTTTAGTAAAACCTTTCTCTTGTCCTGTCATAGTACTTCAGCCCCGTCTTAGGGTTTACTTTCCTTGTTGAAGTTTCAATATAGCCCTCAACATGGTCAGACATAATCACAAAAAGAACAGAATTTGATTTACCCAAAGCCCCAGCTTTTATTTTTGATCGCACCGGAATACTAAAAGAGTAGTGTTGGCCATTTTCAGCATCCCAACTGATTTCAAAAAAATCCGGCACTGTAATACTTGCCGTATTATCTGCAACAGGGCCAGATTTTTCGCGAGGGTCTTCTAGCCAACCAAAACTACCGTAGTGATACCTAAGATTTCTTACCTCCTTTACACTTGAATCCACACTTAGCAAAAACGTGTGATACACCTCTTCGTCAGGTTCATACGTTACATCTGCACAACCTGTGTTGGAAATCATTAACAACACTCCTATCACCCAAAAAAAATTACGAGGTTTCATCAGTTTTTATCTCTATGGATAATGCGGGTCAGAGTAACACTCGATAAATCGTGATTG
>CAZHQZ010000094.1:0-5334 GCA_964534675.1 uncultured Pseudomonadales bacterium
GACCCCGCGTATTACGATCCTGATTGCAAAATTCACGAAAGTTGGCGTTGGGTTTATGCGCTGCAAACCTCGGTAGAGAGCAGAGAAGTGTCGTGGACGCACTTTGATGACATCACGCGCATGTGTGCTGCCACCATTCCGGCGCTGTCACGCATTATGGAAGCCTCACCCGATGCAACATACCGTGTCAAAGGTTTGAAAATTGCGCGTTCGCCGCGCCGTTACTCTGGACGCACCGCGATGCGCGCCAATATTTCTGTGCACGAGCCACGCGCATCGCAAGATTCTGATACAGCGCTGTCGTTTTCAATGGAAGGTTATGTGGGGCCGAATGAGCCCGCGCCTTTCATTCCATTTGCATGGGCGCCCGGTTGGAATTCGCCGCAAGCGTGGACCAAGTTTCAAGATGAAGTGGGCGGACATTTGCGCACGGGTGATTCTGGCGTGCGTTTGATTGAGCCAAAATCTGAAGCGCAGTCGAAATATTTCACAGAGATCCCCGCAGCATTTTCTGTGCGCGATGATGCGCTGCGCGTTGCGCCGTTGTATCACTTGTTTGGCAGTGATGAACTTTCTGCTATGGCACCGGCAACACAATCTATGGTGGTGCAGGCGTATGTGGCATTGTCGGTAGCAGATGCTGCGCGTTTGAAATTGGCGGAAAATAGTTTGGTGAAAGTCACACTGGCAAACCGAACTTATTCTCTGCGCTTGCAGATCAGCAAAACCTTGGCAGCCGGTTTGGTGGGTTTGCCGGCAGGTATTCCTAGCATGCCGCCGATATTGGGTCATGCCTATGCACAACTGGCGGCGGGGAGTGGTGCATGAATACCTTGCTTGATGGATTAACACTGGACAATCTTATTTTCATTGCAGTCGCTGTATTAAAAGCGCTGGTGATTCTGGTGTGCACATTAGTAGGCGGCGGTTTTTTGAGTTTTGTCGAACGCCGTGTGTTGGCGCTGTGGCAGGATCGCTATGGTCCAAATCGTGTCGGCCCTTTTGGTTTGCTGCAACTGCCGGCGGATATTGTGAAACTGTTGTTCAAAGAAGACTGGACGCCACCGTTTGCCGATAAATTAACTTTCTGGCTCGCGCCTGTGATTGCGATGAGCGCGCTGTTGGTGTCATCAGCCATTGTTCCTGTCACTGAGACTTGGGGTGTCGCTGATCTCAATATTGGTATTTTATTTTTTCTGGCGATGGCAGGTTTGTCTGTGTACGCCGTGTTGTTTGCGGGATGGTCATCCAATAGCAAATATTCTTTATTGGGAGGCATACGCTCCGCTGCACAAACCATCAGTTATGAAGTGTTTATGGGTTTGTCCGTGATGGGTGTGGTGATGCTCTCCGGTTCATTCAATATGCGCGCCATCGTAGAAGCACAGCGCGATGGTTGGTTTGTGTTGCCACAGTTTTTTGGTTTCATTACCTTTTTATTGGCAGGTGTTGCAGTAGCGCACAGAACCCCGTTTGATTTGCCCGAAGCAGAATCCGAATTGGCAGCCGGTTATCACACCGAATATTCCGGCATGAAGTGGGTAATGTTTTTTGTCAGTGAATATGTGGGCGTTGTTTTAATTTCAGCGCTTTTGGTGACGCTATTTTTTGGTGGTTGGCATGAACCTGCACTGCTAGGGTTTGATTTGTGGCCACAGTGGCTGTCATTTTTTCCAGGTTTTTTCTGGTTTGCGTTTAAAACAATGTTTTTCATTATGCTGTTTATTCTTGCGCGCGCTGCATTGCCGCGCCCGCGTTACGATCAAATCATGGTTGCTGGTTGGAAGTTTTGTCTGCCGTTGACACTGCTGAATTTGTTGGCGACCGCTGCGGTGGTATTGCTGCAAAATCCAGCCGTAGGAGGCGCGTAATGGTGACGGTTACGCAGGTATTGAGCGGTGTTGGCAGTCAGCTACGCAGCTTGTGGATGATTTTTTCGCACGCATGGCGTAAGCGCGATACGCTGCAGTATCCAGAAGAAAAAGTGTATTTGCCGCCGCGTTATCGCGGTCGCATTGTGTTGACGCGCGATCCCGATGGTGAAGAGCGCTGTGTGGCGTGCAATTTATGTGCAGTGGCTTGTCCTGTGGGCTGTATCTCGCTGCAAAAAGCCGAGAGGGAAGACGGTCGCTGGTATGCAGATTTTTTCCGTATCAATTTTTCGCGCTGTATTTTTTGTGGCATGTGTGAAGAAGCCTGTCCAACCACAGCAATCCAGTTAACGCCCGATTTTGAAATGGCGGAATACGACCGTCAGAACTTGGTGTATGAAAAAGAACATTTAATGATTTCTGGTGTGGGCAAATATCCAGACTATAACTTTTATCGCGTGTCCGGCATGGCGATTGCCGGCAAGCCTAAAGGTGCAGCCAGCAATGAGGCGACACCAGTCGATGTGCGAGGTTTGTTGCCATGAGGTTTGCAGCATGACGATAGCGTTTTATTTGTCGGCAGCGGTGGCGCTGCTGTCTACCATGATGGTGATTAGCACGCGCAAACCAATACACGGTTTGTTGTATCTGGTGGTTTCGTTGTTGGCAGTGGCGATGATTTTTTTTGCGGTGGGCGCACCATTTGCCGGCGCATTGGAAATTATTGTTTACGCGGGTGCCATCATGGTGCTGTTTGTGTTTGCGGTGATGATGCTCAATCTCGGTGAAAAAGGTTTGAAACAAGAAAATGCGTGGACGCAATTTTCTGTGTGGGTAGGACCTTCTGTGCTGACTGCCATTTTGTTGTCGCAGTTGTTGTATGTCATGTCTACGGGTGAATTGCCTGCCGCCGGTTTGCACAGCGTCGATGCCAAACAAGTGGGTATTGCGCTGTACGGTCCGTATTTATTGTGTGTGGAATTGGCATCGGTCTTGTTGTTAGCAGCTTTGGTTGCTGCTTATCACTTGGGTCGCGCGGATGAAAAAGAGTAAGCATTGATGAATGGGATTCCGTTAGAACACGGTTTGATATTGGCAGCCATACTCTTTGTGTTGGGGCTGACGGGCGTGCTGGTGCGTCGCAATATTTTGTTTGTGTTGATGAGCATAGAAATCATGATGAATGCCGCAGGTTTGGCGTTTGTCTTGGCTGCCAGTCGTTGGGGGCAGCCGGATGGTCAAATCATGTTTATTTTAATTCTCACCTTGGCAGCGGCAGAAGCGTCGATAGGTTTGGCGATAGTGTTGCGTTTGCATCGCCGTTTTCATTCGCTGGATATTGATGCAGCAAGCGAGATGCGCGGATGAACAATTCTTTGCTATCACTGTTGCCGCTGACTTTTTTCTTTCCGCTGCTTGGGTTTGTGTTGCTGGCATTTTCGCGCGGCCGTTGGTCAGAAAATCTGTCCGCGACGGTTGGTGTGGGCAGCATGGCGCTGTCTGCTTTAACCACGGCTACTGTCACGTTTGCTTTTCTTGCGCAGCCCTCTGAAACAGGTAGCTATTCACAAGTGCTGTGGACGTGGATGCAAGTAGGCGATTTTGCACCGCGCATCGCCGTCCATTTGGATGGTTTGTCATTGACCATGCTCGGCGTAGTCACCGGCGTGGGCTTTTTAATTCACTTGTTTGCCTCTTGGTATATGCGCGGCGAAGAGGGCTACTCTCGCTTTTTTGCTTACATGAATTTGTTTGTGGCGAGCATGTTGTTTTTAGTGCTGGCGGATAATTTGCTGTTCTTGTTTTTTGGTTGGGAAGGTGTCGGTCTTTGCAGTTATTTATTGATCGGTTTTTACTACAAGCACTCGCCCAACGGCCACGCGGCCATGAAGGCCTTCATCATCACGCGCGTGGGCGATGTGTTTATGATGATCGGCTTATTTATCTTGTTTCACACGCTCGGCACCTTAGATATTCAACCTATGCTGCAAGCGATTCCAGCGCAGGAAAATCACGATGCGTTGGCGTTAGCGGCGCTGTTGTTGTTGGGCGGTGCTGTCGGTAAATCCGCACAACTGCCTTTGCAGACGTGGTTGGCGGATGCGATGGCAGGTCCTACGCCGGTTTCCGCACTGATTCATGCCGCCACGATGGTGACAGCGGGTGTGTACTTGATTGCGCGCGCACACACTCTGTTTGAAGTGTCGCCGGATGTTTTGTTGTTGGTTGGCACAACCGGCGCAGTGACGTTGTTGCTGGCTGGTTTTAGTGCGTTGGTGCAGACAGATATTAAACGCATACTCGCCTACTCCACCATGAGCCAAATCGGTTATATGTTTTTGGCGCTGGGCGTGGGTGCATGGCAAGCGGCGGTATTTCATTTAATGACGCACGCTTTTTTCAAAGCGCTATTGTTCTTGTCAGCGGGCGCGGTGATTGTGGCTTGCCATCACGAGCAAGATATTTTCCGCATGGGTGGTTTGCGCAAAAAATTGCCGTTGGTATATGCCTGCTTTTTAGTAGGTGGTTCCGCCTTGGCTGCGCTGCCCTTGGTAACAGCAGGCTTTTATAGTAAAGATGAAATTTTGTGGTTGGCGTTTGCCAACGGACATCAAGCCTTTTTCTATATTGGTTTGTTCGGTGCCTTGCTGACATCTATTTATACGTTTCGTTTGATTTTTATTGTTTTTCACGGGGAAGAAAAAACAGCAGCGCATGCTGGTCACGGCTTTGCGCACACCGTGCCGTTGGCGGTATTGCTGTTGCTATCAACAGCGGTGGGTGCGCTGATTCATCCACCACTTGCCGGTGTGTTGCCAGAGTCTGTTGTTGCCGATGAGTCAGCAAAGCATTGGTTGGAAATTATTTCTGCCGCTGTCGCTATCGCAGGTGTAGGCATTGCCGCATGGCTATTCTTGCCTGCACAAAAACCCTTGCAGCAAATGTTTGAACAGCGTTGGGCGCATGGGGTGCGCTGCTTGTGGAAATATGCGTGGGGCTTTGATGTGCTGTACGACAGAGTTTTTGTGCGTCCGTATTTGTGGTTGGTGCGTGTGAACAGCCGCGATGCGATAGATGTCGTGGTGGAAAGCATCCCTGTGTTGATGCGCAAAGGGCACGATGCACTCAGCGCGACAGAAAATGGTTTGGTGCGTTGGTACGCTGCGAGTATTGCAGCAGGGGCAGCAGTCGTGTTGCTGATTGTGTTGTGGCTGTGATGATGAACAGGAATACATAACAACATGAGTATTATCTGGCTAATTTTTATTCCATTACTCGGCGGCTTGCTGTGCTGGCAGAGCGAGCGCGTGAGTCGCGCCGCGCCGCGTTGGATCGCCTTAATCAGCATGTTGTTGATGGGCGCGTTGGGCGTGCATTTATTGGCACATGGTGATTACAGTTTGGCGCCTTCGGCAGAAGGTGTGACTGCGTGGCAAGCGGAATATCGCGCACCGTGGATTCC
>CAZHQZ010000095.1:0-5313 GCA_964534675.1 uncultured Pseudomonadales bacterium
GGGCAAATGAGCTGCCCGCTGCGTATGCTGCCTCTGTCCAGCGCAGCACCGGCGTGAGGGCATATGTTATCGACAATGTGAATCTGGTCATCACACTGAAAAAGCAGTAGATTGCGCCCGTCCACCATAACGGCGCGTTTGTAGCCGTTATGCATGCGATGCAGTTTTTCTAACGCGATAAATCGCATAAAAATCCTATCGATTGTTATTTAAACCTCATGAACTCCACACAGCAGCGCCCAGCACTTGTACTGCATCCGCTACCGTATCTCGCTGACAGCTTGCAGTATTTTCACACTATCGCCGCGCAACTGCCAATGCCATTGATTCTGCAAAGTGACATTGATGCGTGCAATGCAACATTGAATACCAGCACGCGCGGTAGGTTTGACATCATCACCGCCGCACCTGAGTTTTGGTTGCAAACAAAAAATGGTCAAGTTGATTGGCACGGCACACTGCCATCAACCTTAAAAAAAATGCAGAGCCATAGTTTTGCTGCCTTGCATGCTGTAGTGACAGACATGCTGATGGTAAATGTTGATTACTCAGCAGCATCACAACACGAGCTTCCCTTTTGCGGCGGCTTGATTGGTTACTGCGCTTATGATTTGGCGAGAGAATACATCCCTCTTGCATCAATACCCAAGAGTGATATTGATGTGCCCGACATGCAGTTTGGTTTTTATGCATGGGCCTGCATTCAAGATCACAAAAACCAACAAAGCTGGCTTGTTCTACACCCGCACTGTGACAAAACATTGGCGCAGTCACTGCCACAATACTTGCTGGCAGATAAAAACCAAAAATCTAGCGAAGCCACCTCCGCATTTCTAAGTACAGATTTTTCTAGCAACCTTACCAAGCAGGAGTATTCTCAAAAGTTTTCCGCTATCCAAGAATACATTCATGCTGGCGACTGTTACCAGATCAACTTTGCACAACAGTTTTCTGCCAAAACAACACGCAGTGCTGTCGATATCTATCAACACCTGCGCGATGTGATGCCATCTCCCTTTTGTGCCTACTTGCCTATTTACAACAGCAAAGACAGCGCCATTCTTTCATTTTCCCCAGAGCGCTTTGTACAATTGGATACCAATGGCGTAGCCACAAGCCAGCCGATCAAAGGCACAATTTCACGCCAAGCTGACACCCAGCAAGACCAACAAGCTGCACTTACACTGCAAAAAGACCCAAAAAACCTCGCAGAAAACCTGATGATTGTGGATTTACTGCGCAACGATTTTGGAAAAGTGTGTGAAATTGGCAGCGTGAATGTAAAAAAGCTATTTGAATTGCAAAGCTTTTCAAATGTGCATCATTTAGTTAGCACAATAGAAGGAAAACTAAAACTGGAATACAACGGCGCAGATTTGCTACAAGCCTGCTTCCCAGGCGGCTCGATAACGGGCGCTCCGAAATTACGCGCCATGCAAATTATTGATGAAGTAGAACCACATCGTCGCAGTATCTATTGCGGCAGTATTGTGCTGTATTCCGCACACGGCGCGATGGACAGCAACATCATGATTCGCACACTCCTGCTCAATGAAGGGAATCTGTTTTGCTGGGGTGGTGGCGGCATTGTTGCCGATTCCGAAAGTGACAATGAATACCAAGAATCGCTCACCAAAGTGCAAGCACTGCTCAACGCTCTGCAAGAACATAACAGACAATAAAAAACCCAGCGCGCTGGGTTTTTACAGGGATTGTGATAAGTGAGAGATATTAAATTGCAATCAAGCTTCTGTTTTTCTCCAAAGTGGCCTGACCTATACCTGGCACATTCACCAAATCATCAACACTTTTGAAAGCGCCATTCTGCTCGCGGAAACTTACGATTGCCTGCGCTTTCTTCATGCCAATGCCGTTCAGCTTATCTGCCAGCGTTGTCGCATCTGCCGTGTTGATATTCACCATAGCGGATACTGCTTGTTGCTGTGCTGCAGCAGTAATAGGTTGGTTAGTGTTTTTGGTTGACTCTGCGTAGACCACCCCAGCTGTCAATGCTGATGTCAGAAGAACAGATGTCACGAAAGATTTAATTATGTTCATAAAAACTCCTTGTAAGAAATTAAATGCAATCCCTGCGCATTTATTATTGCTGAAATATCAGCGGGAGTCTGTCAGCCATATCCTCAACGATGTAAGACACTGCTTACAAAGGCGTTTACCGCAAAGAGGCATTGATGGCACTCAACGCCGCCGCAGGATTTTCTGCCTGCGTAATAGGACGACCAATCACCAAATAATGACTGCCGTTATCCAGCGCTTCGCGCGGCGTCATGATGCGCGATTGGTCTCCTGCCGCGCTACCCGCAGGTCGAATGCCAGGCGTAACCTGACAAAAATTCCTGCCAAAACGCTCGCGCAGCAGCGTTGATTCCTTAGCTGAACATACCACCCCATCCAAGCCGGCATTGGCAGCCAAACCAGCCAAATGCACAATATGGCTTTCCAGCGATTGTTCCACGCCAATTTGCTGCAAATCTTGTTGATCCATGCTGGTTAAAACGGTTACCGCGATTAACAATGGATCAGATGTATCTGACAACGCAGCACGCGCAGCCTCCAACATTTTAGTGCCACCACTGGCATGCACATTTACCATCCACACACCCAAATCGCGCGCTGCTTTTAAAGCATGTGCAACGGTTGTTGGAATGTCGTGAAATTTCAAATCCAAAAAAACATCAAAATTTCTCTGTACCAATTGCTTAACAATCGCAGGACCACAGGCAGTAAATAACTCCTTCCCTACTTTCAACCGACAGTCTGTCGCATTTAGTTGATCAACAATTGCTATGGCATTGCGCTCACTATGCACATCCAAAGCCACAACAACTGGGGATTTATTTCCAGACATTTCTCTTACCTATGGAATCATTAAATTGTGGAGCCACTTTTCTGCTTGGCTGCTTTTATCTGATTACGCAGCACTTTCACATGTACTTGATGCCGCATTGCCTGCACTGCACTCACACTCAAGCCTAATAAAGCGCCAGCCACAAAAAACATCAGCAGCCACAGCGCCAGTTGTATATTTTCAATGGGATGACCGAACCAATGAACAGTTACAGTCTCCATATTATCGAGATAAAACCAGACCCCAATCACCGCCCCCGCAGCCACCACCACGAGTGACAGAGCTTTCGAAAACCATTTTTTCATAGCAGCTTATCCTTCAAATAATCACCGCCAAAAAGAAACGGCATGCGGTGGTTGCCACATGCCGTTTGCGAGTACATCACAGGTAAATCTGACAACATGTGGTCAAATACTGCTACCACGCAAACTGTCATTCACTCTGTCCCTCAATTCTTTGCCTGGCTTAAAGTGAGGAACATATTTACCTGTCAGTTTTACTGTGTCCCCAGTTTTAGGATTGCGCCCAATACGCGGTGCGCGATAGTGCAGAGAAAAGCTACCAAAACCACGGATTTCAATTCTGCCGCCGTTCGACAGAACATTCGCCATGGCATCAATCATGGTCTTGATGGCCAGCTCCACGTCACGCGATGACAACATCTCGTAACGGCTCGCTATACCTTCAATCAACTCCGATTTGGTAACTGTGTTTCTCTCCACCATCAGCTCCTCACAGGAAGAACAGCATTACTGGTTCTGCATCTGCGCTTTGATCAAATCACCAATCGTCGTTGGAACTGGCTGGTCTGCCGTTTCCTTCTTGTTGTGATCGCGCAGCGCATCTTTGTCGTCTTCCACATCTTTCGATTTGATGGACAAACCAATGCTGCGGCTCTTGCGATCCACACTGATGATTTTTGCTTCAACTTCGTCGCCTTCTTTCAGCGCGTTGCGTGCATCTTCCACTTTGTCGCGGCTGATTTCAGACGCTTTCAAAGTAGCTTCTACATCGTCAGCCAATTTCACAACAGCGGCTTTGGCATCCACAGAAATAACGGTGCCTTTGACGATGCTGCCGCGATCATTTTCCGCCACATAGTTGGAGAATGGATCGTTTTGCAACTGCTTGATGCCCAAAGAAATACGCTCACGCTCAGGGTCAATCGCCAAAATAACGGTATCCAGATCATCGCCTTTCTTGAAGTTACGCACGGCTTCTTCGCCAGTTTCATTCCAAGAAATGTCAGACAAGTGAATCAAGCCGTCGATGTTGCCATCCAAGCCGATGAAAATACCGAAATCAGTAATCGACTTGATTTTGCCGCTGATTTTGTCGCCTTTGTTGAAGCTGCGCGCAAACACATCCCAAGGATTTTCTTGGCACTGTTTGATACCGAGAGAAATACGGCGGCGCTCTTGATCGATATCCAACACCATAACATCCACTTCATCGCCCACTTGCACGATTTTTGATGGGTGTACGTTTTTGTTGGTCCAGTCCATTTCAGAAACGTGTACCAAACCTTCCACGCCTTCTTCCAACTCAGCAAAGCAGCCGTAGTCAGTGAGATTGGTGATTTTGGCGCGCACTTTTGTGCCTTCTGGGTATTTGTTGGTGATGATGATCCAAGGATCATTGCCCAACTGTTTCATGCCGAGAGAAACACGGTTTTTCTCGCGATCAAACTTGAGAACTTTAACGTCGATTTCATCACCCACAGCCACGATTTCGCTAGGATGCTTGATGCGTTTCCAAGCCATATCAGTGATGTGCAACAAGCCGTCCACGCCGCCCAAATCAACAAACGCGCCGTAATCAGTGAGGTTTTTAACCACACCTTTCACTTGCGAGCCTTCTTGCAGATTGGCCAGCAACTCTTCACGCTCAGCACTGTTAGAAGTTTCCAACACAGCGCGACGAGAAACCACGATGTTATTGCGTTTTTGATCGAGTTTAATAACTTTGAATTCCAGCTCTTTGCCTTCAATGTGCAGCGTGTCGCGCACAGGGCGCACATCCACTAAAGAGCCAGGCAAAAAGGCACGAATGCCTTGAATATCAACGGTGAAGCCGCCTTTGACTTTGCCGTTGATTAAACCCACCACCACTTCAGAAGCAGCAAAAGATTTTTCCAATATTTTCCACGCTTCAACGCGTTTCGCTTTTTCGCGCGACAGTTTGGTTTCGCCCATACCGTCTTCAACGCTTTCCAGCGCCACTTGTACTTCGTCGCCAATTTGCAACGAAAATTCGCCGCGCTCATTTAAAAATTGTGAACGAGGAATCACACCCTCTGATTTCAAACCAGCGTGCACGGTTACCCAGTCGCTGTCGATATCAATAATTACGCCCGTGACGATAGAACCGGGGTTCATCTCAACGGTTTTGAGGCTTTGTTCAAAGAGTTCTGCAAAACTTTCCATTAGTACACCTGTGCTGAT
>CAZHQZ010000096.1:0-5249 GCA_964534675.1 uncultured Pseudomonadales bacterium
GGTTTTTATTCGTGAGTAAAATTCAATCTATTCGTGGCATGAATGATTTGCTGCCGCATGAGTCCCATGTGTGGCAGTTTGTGGAATCCACTGTGGCTGATGTTTTGCATGCTTACGGTTATCGTGAAATTCGCTTCCCTATTCTTGAGCAAACAGCGCTGTTCAAGCGCGCTATCGGCGAAGTGACCGATATTGTTGAAAAAGAAATGTATACGTTTGAAGATCGCAACGGCGACAGCTTGACCCTGCGCCCAGAAGGTACGGCCAGTTGTGTGCGCGCCTGTGAGCAAAATGGTTTGCTGTACAACCAGACGCAAAAGCTGTGGTACACGGGGCCGATGTTTCGTCACGAGCGCCCGCAAAAAGGCCGCTTGCGTCAGTTTCATCAAATTGGTGTGGAAGCGTTTGGTTTTGCCGGCCCCGATATTGATGCTGAAATGCTGTTGCTCACGGCGCGTTTGTGGCGTGAATTGGGTTTGGCGCATTTGGTGACGCTACAACTGAACTCGTTGGGTTCCAATGCGGCGCGTGCAGAATATCGAACAGCGTTGGTAAATTATCTAGAGCAATACGTTGCTGAGTTGGATGAAGACAGCAAGCGCCGCTTGCACAGCAATCCTCTGCGCATTCTCGACAGCAAAGATGAAAACACGCAGAAAATTTTGTGTGATGCACCGCAAATGCACGCGTATTTAGATGATGAATCTAAACAGCACTTTGAGCGTTTGTGCGCAGCGTTAACGCGAACGGGTGTCGCGTTTGAGCTCAATTCACGCTTGGTGCGCGGTTTGGATTACTACAACGCCACGGTATTTGAGTGGGTGACAAACGCGCTGGGCGCGCAGGGCACGGTGTGTGCTGGCGGCCGCTACGACGGTTTGGTGGAACAGTTGGGCGGCAAATCTACGCCGGCCTTCGGTTTTGCGATGGGCGTGGAACGTTTGGTGTTGTTGCTCAACAGCGCAGGAGAAATTCCCGCTGCGGCGCCTGATATTTTTATTGTATTTTCGGAAGAAGCCTTGGCGGAGGCCTTGGCGTTGGCAGAGCAGTGTCGCAATGCAATGCCCAGCGCCATGGTGGTTTTGAATACAGGCGGCGGGAGTTTCAAGAATCAATTCAAGCGCGCAGACCGCAGTGGTGCCAGTATCGCCCTCGTGTTAGGTGAGGATGAAGTGAGCAAACAGGTAGTGGCGGCTAAGTTTCTGCGCGATGAGCGCGAACAGCAGGAAGTGCCTTTTGGTACACTGAGCGCCTTTTTACGCCAACATTTGTTGGTATGAATCAAGTAGATCCCCTGATATTGCAACGCTGAGAGGGCGTGATGGCTGATTATCGTACTGAAGAAGAACAAATTGAGTTGATTAAAAAATGGTGGCGCGAGAACGGTCGCTCTACGGTCGTCGGTGTGGGTATTGCGCTGGTATTCTTTTTTGGCTGGACGCAATGGCAGGCCTATCAGAAAAAAAATACAGAAGCGGCATCAGATTTGTTTCAACAAATGCTGACGGCGACAGAAGCGGTAGACGGCGCGCAAAAAGTTACGGCCTTGGCCGAGCAGTTGCGCAAAGAACATCCGCATACGGTGTATGCCACTTTTGCTGGTTTGCGTTTGGCAAAAGATGCGGTGGCAGTGAATAATTTGACGGCGGCAGCACAATTTTTGGAATGGGTGCAGCAACAAAAACCGGATGCCAGTTTGCAGCCTTTAGTCAATTTGCGTTTGGCACAAGTGCAAGCTGCGCAAAATGAAGGTGATAAAGCATTGGCTACACTCAATGCCATCAAAAGCGGTAGCACGGCTTGGGAAGGTGAAGTAGCGGAATTGCGCGGCGATGTGTTGGCGGAACAAAACAAAACAGAAGAAGCGCGCGTCAGTTATCAAGAAGCGAAACAAGTCTTTGATGCGGCAGGCAATAGAGCGCGTACGGCGGCTTTGGAAGTAAAACTGTCTACTTTGCCGCCGGTCGCCGTCGCTAAAAATGCAGCGGATAAGCAGCCATGAACAAGCAATGCGTAAGAGAAGTTTTGCAATGTGCGATGAAAAGTGTCGTCACTGCTTCTTTGGTAACTGCGTTGGCAGCGTGCAGTTTGTTGAGTGATACCAAAAAAGACGATGTGGTTGCGCCGCTGAAAGAATTGTCAGATGGCTCCGTGTCATTGGCAAAACAATGGTCGCGCGGTGTAGGCAATCAAGGTGATGATGCGCTGTTGTTGTCGCTGATACCGGCAGTGAATGGCGGCACGATTTACGCGGCAAATGCCGATGGCGGTGTGTTGGCTATTAGTCGCGCCAGTGGTGATGTGCGTTGGAAAGTGAATATCGATGCGTCATTGGTCGGCGCAGTGGGCGCAGGTGCTGATTTGGTATTTGTTTCACCAGCCAATGGCGGTGTTATTGCGTTAGATGCAGCCAGTGGTGAAGTGCGTTGGCGCGCGCAAACCAGCAGTCAAGTATTGGCGGCGGCAGCGACGGATGGTGACGTTGTTGTGGTGCAATCCACAGACGCACGCGTGCAGGCTTTTGACGTGAGCACGGGTCGTGCGCGTTGGTCTTACAAGGCATCGCAAGCGGTGTTGACGCTGCGTGGCAACAGCTCGCCGGTGATTCAGTCCGGTTCGGTTTTTGTCGCATTTGATAACGGAAAAACGGCAGTGCTGAATGCAAGCACAGGCTTAATGCAATGGGAGCGCCGTTTCATTGTGCCGAATGGTCGCACAGAGCTGGAGCGCATCATTGATGTGCAAGCAGATCCTGTTTTGACATCAACCGATGTGATTGTTGCGTCTTATCAAGGCGCCATTGTCGATATTGCGCAGGAAAGCGGCCAAGTGAAATGGGAGCAAAAAGCCTCCGTGGTGCACAGCATGGCAACAGCGGACGATGTAATTTATATGGTGGAAGGCAATGACACCGTGCGCGCACTTAGCATGGCGACGGGCAATGAAATTTGGAAAGCAGACGGTTTTGATAATCGCCGTTTGTCATCACCGGCAGTTATCGGCGCGTATGTAGCGGTGGCAGATAAGCGCGGCTATATCCATTTGTTAAAACGCTCTGATGGCTCGTATGCAGGGCGTTATAACATCGGCGGTGATGGCGTGAGAGCAGACTTGCAAAGCGATGGCGACACGTTGTACGCGTTGACAGCCAGCGGCAAGTTGTATGCCTTGAGCATTAAGCAGTAACGGATTTTTTTGTGCTGCCAGTTATTGCTCTTGTTGGTCGCCCCAATGTTGGTAAATCGACATTGTTTAATCGCATCACGCGCACGCGCAATGCAATCGTCGCCAACTTTTCTGGGCTAACACGCGACCGCCAATACGGTGAAGCTATGTTTGAAGGGCATCGCTTTATTGTGGTGGATACCGGTGGTCTCGGTGAAGAAGAGCGCGGCATTGATGACGCCATGGCGCACCAATCGCTCACCGCCATTGAAGAAGCCGACGTGGTGCTATTTTTGGTGGATTGCCGTGCCGGTTTGTCTGCTGGCGATGAATTGATCGCGCGCCATTTGCGTGAAAATCATAAAAATACTTTTCTGGTGGTGAATAAATCGGATGGCATGGATCCTGATATTGCCACCAGCGATTTCTTTTCTTTGGGCTTTCAGCAAGTGCATCCGATTGCAGCAACGCATGGTCGCGGTGTGCATCAGTTGTTGGAAGCCGTAGCGCAAACGCTGTTTCCAGCACCAGAGCAAACAGAAAGTGATGAAGCTGAGGATGACGATGCTTGGGATGCAGAAGGCGAGTTAGATAACGAAGAAGCCGATCAAGAAAATGAACTAGAAACGCGCCGCATAAAAATTGCCATTGTCGGTAGACCTAATGTGGGTAAATCCACGTTGGTGAACCGTATGTTGGGTGAAGATCGTGTGGTGGTGTTTGATTTGCCTGGCACTACGCGCGACAGTATTTACATCGACTATCAACGCAACGAAGAAAATTTTACGTTGATTGATACCGCTGGTATTCGCAAACGCAAAAATATCACCGAAGCGATAGAAAAATTTTCTATCGTCAAAACACTGCAAGCGATTGAAGATGCAAATGTCGTGATTTTGTTGCTGGATGCGCAGGAAGGCATCGTTGAGCAGGATTTGCACTTGCTCGGTCATGTGATCGAAAAAGGGCGCGCTCTGGTGGTGGCGATCAATAAATGGGATGGCCTCGATGAAGACCAGCGCAATGAAGTGAAGCGCGTGCTGGACAGGCGCATGCAATTTACAAAATTTGCCACCACGCATTTCATCTCTGCCCTGCATGGCAGCGGTGTGGGCAATTTGTATGACTCCATCAAAAAAGCCTACAAATCCGCTACACAAAAACTCAGCACGCCCTTCTTGACGCGCATTCTGGAAGATGCCGTGTCCTCCCATCAGCCGCCGCTGGTCAACGGTCGCCGCATCAAGCTGCGCTATGCCCATGCCGGTGGGCAGAACCCGCCCATCATCATCATTCACGGCAACCAAGTGGATAAAGTGCCAGACCACTACCGCCGCTACCTCGAAAACATCTACCGCGAGGTGTTGCAGATGTCGGGCACGCCGCTGCGCATCGAGTTCCGCAGCGGTGATAACCCTTATGAAGGGCGGCGCAACACACTGACTCCGCGCCAGTTGCAGAAGCGCAAACGCATGGTGCAGCACTTCAAAAAGCGGGACAAATAGCCCCCCCTGTGGTATAAAGCCCGCCCGCTCCAGCATGGGGCTGAAGCGGATCAACGACTCACACAGTTCGTCACATCAATCTGGGTGCCCCACGGGGTAGATTGATGGGAGCTGTGGTGGCTTAACCCGAGAGGAAACTATGGCCAATATCAGCATGACAGACCTGCTGCAAGCAGGTGCACACTTCGGACACCAGACGCGCTACTGGAACCCCAAGATGGGCAAATACATCTTCGGCGCGCGCAACAAAATCCACATCATCAACCTTGAGCACACCGTGCCAGCTTTCAACGAAGCATTGGCCTTGGTGCGTGATTTGTCTTCCAAGCGCAACAAAATTTTGTTCGTCGGCACCAAGCGTGCAGCGGCCAAAGTGGTTGCTGAACAAGCATCGCGCGTGGGTATGCCTTACGTCAGCCATCGCTGGTTGGGCGGCATGTTGACCAACTACAAAACCATTCGCACCTCGATCAAGCGTTATCGCGAATTGGAAAAACAATCTCAGGACGGCACGTTTAACTTGCTGACCAAAAAAGAAGCGCTGATGCGCACACGCGACATGGAAAAACTGGAGCGCGC
>CAZHQZ010000097.1:0-5236 GCA_964534675.1 uncultured Pseudomonadales bacterium
GAAATTTGTGAGGAGTTGCCGGCTGTGTGTATGCCGCCTTCCGCTACCGTGCGCAAGTTCGCCAAACCTTCCATCGTCGTTTCACGCAAACCTTGATCGCGCGTCACCAATTTGGTTTGGCCGTTGGGCTTGCCATCTTCACCAAATGCAGGCGCTTCCACTTTCAATACTTCGCGATCAAAACGCCCTTCTGCCCACGCTTGCTGCGCTTTTTTCTGCGAGATAAAACCGAGTTCATCCGCATCGGCGCGCGTGATGCCGCGCAATTTTGCAATGCGCTCTGCCGAAGCAAATTGATCCGGCGTTGAATCCCACGGCCAGCTCTGCGGCTGGAAGAAACCTGGGCCGTTGTACACGTTCGAGCCCATCGGCACGCGGCTCATGGCTTCCACACCGCAAGCAATACCGATATTGATTTGACCGGATTGAATCAACGAAGAAACGATGTGGTTGGCCGCTTGTGCCGAACCGCACTGCGTATCCACCGAGCAAGCGCCCGCGGTGTAATCTTTGCCAATCGACAGCCAGGCATTGCGCGTAACGTTGCCAGACTGTTCACCCGCTTGCGTCACGCAGCCGCCGTACAACTGCTCCACGTCTTTCATGTCGACGCCGGCTTTATCCAGCACGCCTTTCATCGACAGTGCCAGTAATTCCGTGGCGTGAAAACCGTGTAAATCACCAACGATAGCTTTGCCGCGCGCGATTGGCGTGCGCACCGCTTCAACAATGACTGCTTCTCTCATGGTCATGGGATAGTTCCTCAGGATGGGTAAATGGTCAGAAGGCTGGCTATACAGGGCAGAGTGCGCTGGCTAACATAGCGCCTCTTTTGCCCGCCGCCCGTTAAAAAAACAGGGGCGTATTGTAGGCGTTGAACCTTCCCCCTTCCAGCTCAGGAGAATACTTATGAAGCAGTTTAAGTACGACGATATCGACGGCTTGCAGAGCCTAGTGTCCAGCGAATTCGGCGCGTGGTCCAATGAAGTAGAGGTGACACAAGAGATGGTCAATCAATTTGCCACCCTGACTGGCGACGACTACTGGCTGCACACGGATCCTGAACGCTGCCAGAAAGAAAGCCCATTCGGCAGCACCATCGTGCACGGCTTTCTCACGCTGGTGCTGCTGCCCAAAATGCAGACGCCACCGAGCTGGGAAGTCACCGGCTTTAATCACATGATGAACTACGGCTCCAACAAATTGCGTTTCACGGGTGCCGTTCCCGTCGGCAGCAAAATTCACACCCGTTCACGCGTAGCCTCGGTAGAAAAAACACCGAAAGGACAAACCTGCGTAACCATGGAAAACCATATCCATGTAGTCGGCCAAGAGCGCCCTGCAGTGATCTACGAATTGATGTTCATGTACATGTAACGCCCTGCCAATCCGCGCTGTGAGCCGTCATACTGCAACGACTGTTTACCGCGCGGAACTTTCCATGAACTACCTGTTACCCATTTCAATTATCGCCTTCGGCGCGCTGCTACTGCTCGGCAATCTTAATATTTTATCGATTCATGAAGTCTGGCGTTTTCTGATGACGTGGTGGCCAGCCATCATTATCCTGTGGGGGCTGCAAATGCTGGTCAGCGGCATGGATCGCCAGCGCGCAGCAAAGCGCAACTCACCGCCATCGTCTAACGATTAATCCTTTCACATGGATGCTTTTCGACGTTTCAGCACCAACCACTTCTGGTGGACGTTGATTGCACTGCCAATACTCATCCACCTTGTTCTGCTCTGGCTTTATTCGGTTAACGCCCCGCGTTTAGATGATTTTTCTGAAGGATTTGGCTTTCTCACACATTTTTTTAAAGCGGAAACATTACAAGAAAAAATAGATTGGTTTTTTTATCGATATCAAAATCATCGCTACGCTTCCTTACACACAATTTATATTTATTTTCATGGAATTGATTTTCGACTAATAACCTTTTTCTCCGCACCATGGCTATGGTTACTGCTATGGCTGTGGTATCGCTCAACCAGCAGCCTGTCATATCAATTACCTCTACTGCTCACAGCCTGCTTTCTTATATTTAATCTTCATAGCTGGATGGGGATGTTTTGGCTAACGGCCTCTATGTCTATCGACCCTAGCATTGCACTAGCGTTGCTAGCCTTTATATTAGCCACCAAGAATACAACTACGAACACCGTACTGGCTATTGCTACAGCCTTGCTGGCCACATTCACCAACGGCAACGGCGTATTCATTTGGCCACTCGTTATTGGCTGTATGATTTTTCAAAACATCAAAGTTCCAACCACTTCCCGTACTATTGCTATCACGCTTTGGACAACTATCACGCTAATTATTTTTTACGCTTATTTTTCTGATACCATTTTCCATCCCGTGACCACGCAGGAAGATCGCGTCGCAGGATTTATGCAAAAGCTTGTAGAAAATCCTCTCTTATTTCTGAAAGGTGTTTTTGCCTCGATTGGCAGCAACCTGATTTACTATCCAGGACAAGATAATGACTGGCGTGTATTTGTTGCGGCAGCAATGGGTGTTATCGAGAGCATCACCATCGCATGGTTACTACTGCGCGGAGCATTCAAAAACAATCTACCGCTGTTATTGCTCACGCTTTATATCGGCGCAACCCTAGCTGCCATTGCAGCCTCGCGTGTACTTTTTTTAGGCTTACACCAAGCTTTTCAAGGGCACTACAAACTGTACAACAGCATTTTTTTATTATTGCTGTGTGCAGCATGGCTGGATGTACGCACGCAACAACAGAAACGCTGTTTGACTATCAGCAAACTATTGGCAGGTATTACAGGTATAGCCTACCTCGTCTCCTTCCTTTTATTTTTACCAACGCTTGACACTTATCATCGAGAATTGGTCAATGACACGAGAAACTGGCTCTACACCAACAAACTCACGCGTGGCGAAAGTCAGCTTTTTGTCATTCAGCCCAACAAAAAATTAGCCGCTGCTGTCGATGGCGGTTATTACAACCCTTGGACGCTATTAAATAACGATGAAATACCTGACGACATTATTTACAGCCAAACCTGCCCACCAAACACACCGATTACCGCCAGCATTCAAAGTCAATTACACGCGCACGCGGTAAAAATTGATTTGCCCGCTATAAAAGCAAGCTCAAAATTCTGTTTACAGGGTGAAAAGCAGGCAATTTATTTCACTGTTACCTCTGAAAATAATAAAGAGAAGCAGAACTTCTCTTTATGGGTACCACGCAATGGTGAAGCTGGCGAAGACAAAGGTCCGTGGACGCTGTACTCGTTACCTTGAACCTTGCCAAAAAAAAATTAGTTTTGATCCGGCGGCAAGTGTACGCGCATGCCTTCCATTTCGTAGGTGACAATCACTTGGCAACCGAGACGGCTGTTTTCTTGATGATGTTGTGAGCCTTCCAATAATTTTTTCTCACCTTCAGACATCGGGTTCATTTTAGATTGCCATTCCGGCTCGATATACACATGGCAGGTACAGCAGGAACAAATGCCGCCGCACATGCCTTCAATACCTGGCAATAAATTGATGGTGGAACCTTCCATCAAACTCATATTTTCTTCCACGTCCACGGTATGTTCGTGACCATTGAACTCTACATAAGTAATATTTGGCATAGTGCGACCTCAAACAACAAGAAAAATTAAAACAAAGGCTTCTCTGAAACTTTGGCAGGTTTTACTTCCATAAAATCTACCGCAACCCCTTTGGGATAGGCAAAACACATGGCAATGGAGCTGCCGATCGTTTCCGGCTTCATGTAACCATCAAAGTTTTTGCCTTTTTTCTGCCAATCGTGCAACGCAGCAGATAATTTTTGCTGATCCCAACCCAAGCCAAATTCGGTAAACACCGCACCAGGGCTAAACACCGTGACACAAATGCGATCATCTTTGACTTCTTCACGCAATTCTTTGGAGAAGCGATCCACCGCCGCTTTTGTGGCGGCATACACAGCCAGATGCGAAATTTCGTTGTCGTGGCGCACGGTGGCCGACGACAGATTCACAATCAAACCGCTGCCGTTCTCGCGCAATAACGGAATCGCCACCTGCGCGCAAAAAATCGTGCCGAGCAAATTGGTGTTGATTTGCGCAACAACATCCGATTCTTCCATTTTTTCTATCGGATCAGGGCGCGCTATGCCCGCATTATTCACCAAGCCGTCCAACTTGCCGAAGTGCAAGTGCAGCGCAGCAAACGTTTTTTCCACATCGGATTTCTTTGCCACATCACAGACAAAACCTGCCGCGCAATTCGCACCCAATTCTGCCACAGCTTTGTCTAATACATCTTGTCGCCGACCGAGCAGCGCGACTTTTGCACCGAATTTCACCAAAGCCTGCGCTGTTGCCAAACCTAAACCCGCACCACCGCCGGTAATGGCGATAACTTTATCTTTAATTAATTCTGGATTCATCCTGGGATCGCCACTGTTTTGGTTTGCAAATATTCTTCAAAACCTTCCAAGCCCATTTCGCGCCCTACGCCACTCTGCTTGTAACCACCAAACGGCGCATCGGCTGCAAAAAACGCTGCGCCGTTGATATTCATGGTGCCGGTGCGAATTTGTCGCGCCACACGCAGTGCACGCTCTTGGTCTTTAGAAAAAATTGCACCGGACAAGCCGTAAATAGAATCGTTGGCAATTTGAATCGCCTCTTCTTCGGTGTCGTAAGGAATAATGCACAGCACGGGACCAAAAATTTCTTCCTGTGCGATAGTCATGTCATTGCGCACATCGGCAAAAATAGTGGGCGCCACATAGCAACCGTTTTCCAAACCTGTAGGCACTACACCACCACATACCAAACGCGCGCCTTCCGCTTTACCTTTTTCGATGTACTGCAATACGCGCTGCTGCTGGCGTTTATTGACCAAAGGCCCCATGAATTGCTCGCGCGATAAAGGATCATCCAGTTTCACACTATCAAAAGTATTTTTTGCCACTTCTACAATTTTTTCGTAGTGCGAGCGCGGCGCGAGTAAACGCGTGGCCAAAGCACAACCTTGCCCTGCATTAAAACAAACACTGATACACATGAAAGCTGCAAAGTTGATGTCAGCATCATCCAAAATAATGTGCGCGGATTTTCCACCCAACTCTAAAAAAACTTTTTTTACAGTATCCGCACCGCGTTTCATAATGTGTTTACCAATGCCGGTAGAGCCGGTAAATGACACCACATCCACACGCGGATCGCCCGTCAACATATCGCCCAACTCGGCCGGATTTTCCGA
>CAZHQZ010000098.1:0-5216 GCA_964534675.1 uncultured Pseudomonadales bacterium
GGCTGAATTGCAGGATTATTTGCGGCACGGCTACTGCTTGCCACAAACAGAAGATCCAGATGGAAAATTGTTGTTACAGTTTCTGACTTGGGAGCACGCACTACAGCCATTTAATCCTGCCTATTTCCAAAGTCATCAAGCGCAATTGCCTCAATCGTTTAATCAACACGCGTTTTCTATTGCGTCCAGTAAGCGCAGTGATGTATCGCCAGCAGAAGAAAATAATTCTTGGAAAAAAACAGAAGACAGTTCTGTGGGTACGATAGAGGTATCCTTGGATAGTTTTGTAAGGTTTTTTACCGAGCCTGCACAATGGTTTTTTCGTGATCGCTGTAACAAGGTTTCGTTGAGAATAGAGGATGAGTCCATTTCCGATCACGAAACATTCGCGCTGACCGACGGTTTAGAAATGTGGCAGGCCAAAGAAGCACTGCGGCAACTGGCAGACCATCATCCACCAGAAAATAGTAATGCGCCTGAACAACGAGTGATGGATTTGCTGGATGTCTTAAAAAGTCTATGGATTGCAGAAGGAAAGTGGCCGCTGGGAACAGGGGGAGAAGTTCTATATGACAAATTGGCTAGTGAAATAGACATTGCTTGGTTGGATGCCAGGTATCAGCTATACGGCGAACCTATTGCACATGCAGGAAGGTGTAGCCTTTCTACAAAACACGGCACTGTGTTGCTGCATGGCGACTTGACGTGCTTGGGTGAGACGTATTTTTTCCACACAGCCAGTAAATCTAGCGACAAACATGCATTGAAGTTGGCCATTCAAGCAGCATTTGCAGCGCAATCTATACCTGTAGTTAAGCAAATAAAGGCTGTTTTCTGGGATAAAAGCCACTGTATCAATACCGACGAGACCACAACCAAAACACACGCAGCATTTTTACAAGAATTATCTGCGTTGTACCTGCAATACTGTAAAGATGGCCTGCCATTTTTACCGGGTGTTTCCTTGAGCTATAAAGCAGATCATAAAAAAGAAAATTTCCAGCAGTGGGAGTCTTTAGTTAACAATGCTTGGGACGATTCCTTTAACAATAGCGGCATTGTTCACGATATGCAGGAGCGTTCGTATTACATGACACCTCAGCGGTTGCTCAATGAGGATTTTTTGAGCGTAGCAGAAAAAGTGACAACTGCGCTGCAACAGTGGCAGGAAAGTAAGGTTGAGGTGCAAGCATGAGCTTTGATCCCGCCACAGTCGCTTTGCACGGCCGTCATTTAATAGAAGCCAGCGCTGGAACCGGAAAAACTTACAGTATCGCCAATTTGTTTTTGCGTCTCTTGTTAGAGCCACATCCATCGCAAACAAACAACAAACCTTTGCGCGTAGAACAGATTTTGGTGGTGACTTTCACCAATGCCGCCACAGACGAGTTGCGCGGTCGTATTCGTAAAAAGATAGAAGAAGCCTTGCAACATTTTCGTGGCGGTGCAAGTAGCGACGCATTTATTCGTCAGTACAAGCAAATGCAGTTATCTGAAGAGTCCACCTGCCGTGCAGCCTGCGATCGCCTGTACGATGCACTCATGCTGGTAGATGACGCAGCTATTTTCACCATTCACAGCTTTGCTGCACGCGCTATTCAAACCTTTTTATTTGAGACAGGGGCGTTGGCAGATGTGGAGGTCAACATTGGTGGCAGCACACAAGAACAGCAGCAGTTAGATGATATTGCGCGCCTACTCGCCGTGGGCAAGCATGCTGTATTAGGAAAATACTTAGAAAGCAGAAATATTGATTCGCGCAAATACGCAGAACAACTAAGCAGGCTATTAAAACGCTCAAATATTTCGTTGCTCGCAAACTCCTCCAATATTGATGGCATAACTTCAATCTATGAAAAAGAGCGAAAAAAATACTTAAAAGAACGCAAACAGCTATCAAAGCAGTGGGTATTCTTTGACACTAAAGCCAAAGACTACAACAGCCAGCGCGATGCTATTGCGCAAGAAATAGGCGGCGAAGCATCCAATAGAAACATAACAGACTGCATCAACTTCTGTAATAACAAGTTTTCTGGCATCGATGGTTTTTACAAGCTGGGGAAAACACAGCAAGTTATTCTCGATTCGCCGTATGTCGATCAGCTATCTGGCACAGCAAAACAGCTATATGCCATGATGAGAAATCTAGCGGATTTTAATGTCAATGAAGAGCGTTTTGTCGGTGCGATAGCAGTAGGCCAGTCAGAACTGTTATCTCTATTGGAGCAAAAGAAAACCTCTGTCGATTTGGCGCAGATGCAGCCGGATGACATCATTCAACTCATCAACAGCAAACTCAACGAACCTCTTTCTGCAAAAATATTGCGTGCCGCGCTAACGCAACAATTCCCCCTGTGTATGGTGGATGAGTTTCAGGATACCGATCCAGACCAGTTTCGCGTGTTTGATCGTCTGTACCAAGACACTAAACAGTTGGGCTTGTTTGCCATTGGCGACCCCAAACAATCTATCTACGCTTTTCGCGGCGCAGATATTTTTTCTTATCTCGACGTTAAATCAAACATTGAGCCAAACAATATTCACTCGCTGGATATTAATTTCCGCTCCAAGCAGGGCGTGATGGACGGTGTTAATGCGCTGTTTAATGATGATGAAACTCAAAAGTGCCACCAGCCAGTTTTTGTCTATGAAGGTATCGAATATGAGTCTGTGTACTCTTGTGAGAATCCGCCACAAGACCGCGACATGGCTGCGCAAGCACTGGGAGTTTTTCGCACTGGAAAGCAGGCGCATTCATCCATTGTTTTTATTGGCAACACCGCAACAGAAAGCCAAACATTTAACAGCCTGATTCCTTTGTATGCCGCAGATTGTGCTGAGCGCACTTTGGCGTTGTTGCAAGGCGAGAAGCGCGCTACCGTAGAAAAAAACGGCGTTCAAGAACCCATTAAAGCGGGTGACATTGCGATTTTGGTGAAAGACTTCGCGCAGGCGAATGCCATAAAAACAGCCATGGCGAATAAAGGCTTGGCAGCGGTGTACTTGGCGCAAAAAGATAGCGTGTTCAAACGCTGTCTCTTTGCGCAGGATTTGCTGTTTATTTTACGCGCTATGGATGAGCCGCGCAGCCTGCATCATCTTAAAGCTGCGTTTGCCACACCTTTAATGCGCCAGTTCCAGACAGGAACCGCATTGTTAGATTCTTTAGACACAGACGATGGGTTTGAGAAAGCTATCGAACAATTCGGCGAACTGTGTAAACACTGGGAGGCGAGAGGCGTATTTTCTGCGTTACACCTGTTGTTTGATAAATTCAATTTGCATCTCGCCTTTGCTGCACAAATAGACTGCGACCGCCTCATGACAGACTTTCGTCATTTGGGGGACTTGTTGCAACAACAGTATCTGCTGACAGGCTCGCGTGAACGCTTATTAGATTGGTACGCCAGTCAACTCTTTAATGATTCTGAATTAGATGAAGAAGCTAAAAGTTTGCGCTTGGAAAGCGATGACAATCTGATAAAAATTGTCACGCTGCACGGTTGCAAAGGCTTGGAATATCCCATTGTTTTCATCCCATTTTTCTTTGGGTTCAGGGAGACAGACTTGCTGGAATCCACGCCGTTTTACCATCAAAAAAGCAAAAACAACACCTGGGAAGCCGTGCTGGATTTTCAAAGTGAAAGTGATGCTATTTTGCAAGCCATGCGCCTTGAACGCATGGCGGAGGACATGCGTCTGTTGTACGTCGGCGTAACGCGCGCTATTTACCAGTGCTACATAGGCATCAGCCAATCACACCACGGAAAAGTAGGTAACCAACTGCTGCAAAAAAGTTGCTGGGCGCACTTGCTCAATCTAACAGAAGATGAGCCATCCACTTGGAATGTCATACAGCGCAAATTACAGCAGCGCATGGGTTCAACATCTTGTGCCTACGAAACATTGCTGCCTGCTAGCCATGCACGCTATCAACAGCCACAAACGGGCAGTGCGGATACCCTCACTGTTGCAGCAGCAGTATTTCCTGTCTCCTCTTGGAAAATAACCAGTTACTCCGCTTTGGCACATCAAAAAGATTTGCGTCTAAGTGCGGTCAGCAAGCAGGACGAACCTTCAGAAGAAACGTTATCCGATGAAGAAGCGTTTGTATCTGACAGCGACGATGCGCATTGGAAAAATGACATTCGCTACAGTTTGTGGGGCGGCATCAATACCGGAGACTGCCTACACAAAGTGTTTGAGCGTTTGGCAAATGGTGAAGCACTGAATGAAGTGCTGGCACAAGAACTGCGCACACACGGGCTTGCTGATCCTGAGGGAAAAGTGGCAGACAGTGCTGAGTTAGAAGCTTTAAAATATCAGCGTCAACAATCTATTGACGCGTGGTTACAGGCCGTTTTATCTAACCCATTGCACGATACGATTCCATCATTACAGGAATTATTTTCAAGCGCTTATGTTTTGCCGGAGTGTGCCTTTGATTTTTCTTTAGGTAGCAACAATAACAGCACAATAAAAAATAACCCGTCAAATGGCATTATGACGGGATCAATAGATTTGCTATTTATACACAACAAGAAAGTGTATGTTCTGGACTACAAATCTAATACCTTAGGAAAAGCACCGCGCTTTTACAGTCATGACAATATGCATCAAGCCATGATAGAAAATCGCTACGATTTGCAGTACTCGATTTATTCCGTGGCTGCACATCGCTATATGCAGCAGCGCTTGGGCGATCGCTATGCGTTTGATGATGGCGAGTACAGCTTTGGAGGTGTGCTGTATCTATTCCTGCGTGGCATGGGATTGGCGGACTACCCACAGCAAGGCATTTACTTTACTAGACCTTCTCAACAGCAAATCACCACACTGGATGCGGATTTTTACAGCAATGAGGTGAGGTATGTCTGAAGCTGTTCGCACGCTAGATAGCCACTTTGCAGCGTGGGTGGTGCAATATTTCTCTAAGTCTTTGTCCAAAAGAGATAGCGATATTTTGTACAGACTGGCAGAAGCCACTAGCTTGGCTGTTTCTCTAAAACATACCTGCTTAGATCTCTTTGTTGCCAAAAATATCAACGTATCTGTGTTTGCAAGTTTGCTTGATGACATTGCGCCAGAGGATGTCCAGCGGGTCGTTTCAGATGCCGTATTGCCTTTGCAAGCCTCTCGAGATGGTCGCCATGTCTGGTTGCAAAAATATTATGCGTTTGATCGCTTAGTGGCAGAAAAACTCATTGCCATGCAGA
>CAZHQZ010000099.1:0-5203 GCA_964534675.1 uncultured Pseudomonadales bacterium
CTGGATATTTTGCGCGCAAGCGTTTGATTTCATCGTACACATAATTGGATTGCACTGGGCTGCCGCCAGGGCTGTTAATCACCAACAACACTGCTTTAGTTTTTTTGCTCTCAAAAGCAGCGCGCATGCCCGTCACAATGGCATTGGCACTGGCTTCGCCGTCTTCAGCAATCACGCCGTGTACGCGCACCACAGCGGTGTGTTCTTTCGCTGCGGAAAATAAATCCGCACCGCTTTGTTGTGTCACTGGAGAAAACAACAACATCGCGCCAATCAAATAAATAAATGTCAGGCTTTTGAAAAAAACACCCCAACGCCGTGCGCGACGCTGCTCCACTTGCGATTCATTGACCAACTTTTCCAACATATACCACGAGCGATCTTGCTCATTTTGTGGCAGCGTTGTTTTTTTTCCGAAACCAAACATAAGAGCACCTGTCGTGTGAATCCGATCAGCATAACCGATGATTCTGGTGCGGGCATCCCCTGCTGTTACTGCGCCGATTCCGTCATATACTCGCCCGACTAAATGGATGAGGCTGCACCATGCACAAGATCACCGCCGGCTTTGCAATCATCACACTCTCACTGTTCACGCTCGCTGGCTGCGGTAAAAAACCGCTCAGTCACGCCAGCACCGCCGACGGCAAAGAAACCGTTTTTACTGGGGATGCTGAAGACAGCATTCGCCATTCCACGCCCGATTTTCGTATCGACCCGCAAGCGCCCGCCAATGCGCCCAACGTGGTGATTGTGGTGGCAGACGATCTCGGCTACTCCGATATTTCCCCATACGGCAGCGAAATCCGCACACCCAATATTCAGCAATTAGCCGACAGTGGTTTGCGCTACAACCGCTTCACCGCCACGGCCATGTGTTCGCCCACGCGTGCAGCCCTGCTCACGGGGCTCAACCACCACTCCGCCGGTGTAGGCTGGGTCGCGGAATGGGATTTTGGCTACCCTGGCTACCGCGGTGAATTGGCACCCGATGTGGTGACGCTGCCGCAAATTTTGCAACAACACGGCTACGCCACTTACGCTGCCGGCAAATGGCACCTCACCAACGGCGAACACCGCTCACGCATCGGCCCGTTTGATTCGTGGCCTACACAAAAAGGTTTTGATCGCTATTGGGGATTTCTGGAAGGCGAAGCAGATCAATTTGAACCAGCCCAAATTGTCAGCGGCAATGAAGTGCAGGAAACGCCAAAAACACCGGGCTATTATTTTCCTGATGATTTGACCAACCATGCGATACAAATGATTAAAGATTTGCGTGCCGTCAATCGCGAAAAACCGTTTTTTCTTTATTACACGCCAGGCGCAGTTCACGCACCGCATCACACCAAGCTCGAAGACCGTGAACGCTATCGCGGCAAGTACGCTGAAGGCTGGGACAAAATTCGCGAACAGCGTTTAGCCAAACAAAAACAACTCGGCATTGCTCCACCTAACACAAAACTGACGCAACACAACCCACAAGTCAAAGATTGGAGCGCATTAACGCCAGATCAACAAAAAATGTATGCGCGCTTCCAAGAAAATTACGCCGGCTTTGTGGATAACCTCGATCAGCAAGTGGGCACACTGCGCAATTACTTAAAACAAACCAATCAGCTAGATAACACCATTTTTATTTTCATGTCTGACAACGGCGCCAGCCCAGAAGGTGATGCCGAAGGTCAGTGGAACAGCCTTGCCTACTATCACTACAACAAAACGACAACCGCAGAAAACTTGCCGCATTTTGATGATATTGGCGGCCCCAACACACACCCGCACTATCCATTGGGCTGGGCGCAGGCCAGCAACACACCCTTCAAATACAACAAACGCAATGTCCACGGCGGTGGCGTCAATGTACCGTTCATTATCAGTTGGCCTAAAGGTATCGCCGCGCACGATGAAATCCGCCCACAATTTCATCATGTAGACGACATTGCTCCGACGATTTTAGACATGCTGCACATAAAGCCGCCTACGCAATATCGCGGTCATGACATTAAACCCATGGAAGGTATCAGCTTTGCCTACACATTTACGCAACCCCAAGAACCTTCGCACAAAAAAGAACAGTATTACGAACTGGAAGCGAATCGCGGTTATATTGCCGACGGCTGGAAAATTGCCACCTACCGCGAAGGCAGCCAAACGTTTGATGAACCAAAATGGGAGCTATTTGATCTCAACAACGATTTTTCTGAATCGAAAAACCTCGCTGCCGAATACCCTAAAAAAGTAAAAGAATTGGAGAAAAAATGGTGGGAAGCCGCCAAACGCTACAACGTCTTGCCTCTGGTTGATGTCGGATTACTAGAGCGCGCGCTGTATTCGAAATTTATTCTTTTGCCGCAGCCAGATCACATGGTTTTTCCTGTGGGTGGCGGCACTGTGCCACACAATCTCGCACCGATTCTGCCCGGCAAGTCTTACACCATTACCGCCAATATTCATCGCGATAACGATCAGCAAAATGGTGTTATCGCCGCGCAGGGTGACAGGTTTTCTGGCTATTCACTGTACTTAAAAGACAACCATCTGGTGTATGAACGCAATACCGGCATTGATGTGATTCGCTTGGTGTCCAACGACCCCGTCCCTGTCGGCAACAGCACCATTCAACTGCGCTACGACAAAGTCTCTACCGGTTTGGCAGTCGCGAAAGGTTTGTTTTCAGAGGGTATCGGCTTCAATCGTCTGAGTGTGTTGAAAGGCACAGGCACCCTGCTCATTAACGGCAAAGAAAGCGGCAGCGTAGTCATCAACCAGCCCTTTATGGTGGGCTGGGAAGGCTTGGATATTGGCCGTGACACCGGCGCGCCGGTATCTCCGCAATATGTATCACCCAACCCATTCGCTGGGCAGATGAGCGACGTGGTTTACGACATGTGGTAGCACTGACCACAGGGACGTGATCGCGGTATCCTAACGGCACATGGGTTGGGCAATGTGCCGAGGTAAGCCGCGATGCTATTTTCTAAACACCGACTGAAAACACTCACCACTCCCGTCGTGCTGATTGGCGCTCTGGTCTTCTCTGCTTGCTCTAATCTGCTCGCGCAAACCACTACCGCACCTGCCACCAAAACCATCACGCTGGCTGCTGATGAATGGTGCCCTTACAACTGCGCCGAAGATGACAAAGCCAAACCTGGCTACATGATCGAAATTGCTCAAGCCGTGTTTAGCAAAGCCGGTTATACGGTGACGTATCACACAATGGCCTTTCAACGCGCCATGCAAGAAGTATTGAACGGCACACTGACCGGTGCCGTGTGCATTGACTCCCCCACGGCGACAGAAGCGGAAGCGCTGTACCAAAAAACAAACGGCAAACCCGCTCACTTTATCCAGACCGAACCCATGGGTCTGCCCAGCGTTTCCATCTTCACCACCAGCAGCAACACATGGACGTTTGATCCTGCCAACCCTGAAACCAGCTTAAAAACCTTGGGAGGCAAAGTGGGCATTCCGCAGGGCTATTCTTTGGACCTCACACCCACACTGCAAAAAATGGGTTTGTTGGTAGAAATTTCGGGTGATGCGCCACTGCAACAGCTATTGAAAATGCTCAACAGCGGCAGAGTGGCCGCGATCATGGACGATGCGGCGGTAATCAATTACGAGGCTGCACAGATTGGCCTAGCCGATAAAATCCGTTTAGCTGGCAACACCGAGCAGCCTTTGGCCTGTAGCATTGGCTTTAACGCCACCCATCCAGAATATGCAGAATTGTTAAACAAAGGGATGGCTGAACTACGCGCCAGCGGTGAGTTAGCCAAAATACTACAGCGCTACAACGTCAAAGATTGGAAATAAAATCTTGAAACTTTCTTTGCAGTTTGTGAAACACAGTGTCATTGCGCGCATCCTGCAATATGTGGTGCTGGCTGTTTTCGCCACCATGCTGCTCAACGCCGTCATCAAAGGCGTTTATATTCGCACCAGTTTTACGCAACAACATGCAGCCTCTGTGCGCAATTTAGGTAATTTCATCACCCCAGCGCTGGCACAAGCCATTTGGAACTTTGACGACAAAGCCATAAAAAATCTGTTGGATAGCGCGCAATCTGTTTACGGTTTAACCGATTGCAAACTCTTTGGTGAAAAAGGCAACTTGCTCTATCAATGCCAGCACAATAACGCCAAAAGCGCCGAACAAAATATCGGCAGCAAGGAAAGTTTTGACATCATTACAGAAAGCAAAACCATTGGTAAATTAGAACTTTTTTACAGCACTGATGGCGTTAAACAGGTATACACCGGCTTCTTGATGTATGAAATGCTACTCTCTGTATTGCTGTTTGTGGTATTAATCACAACTGTAGCTTACATTGTTCGCCGTTTTGTCAGCAAACCGATTAACAACATCATCACCACGTCTGCCTTGATTGCCAGCGGTGACCTGACGCAAAAAATCACTGTAAATTCCGATGATGAACTAGGACAACTCGCTCGCTCGTTCAACAGTATGGTGGATTCTCTCAGCGAATTGGTCGAACAAATACAAGCGAGCGCCGAAGCATTAACCAAAGAACTCAGCGCTTCTGAAAAATCTTTGAGCCACATTACCGACAGCTCGCAGCGCCAAGAACAAGCCTTTCTGCGCATGCGAGAAATGTTTGATCTTTCTGCCAACATGAGCAACAACGCTAACACCTTGGCACAAAACACACTCGGCGATACCGAACAATCCAGACTAGGCATGCAAAACACACTGAATGCCATGAGCGAAATCAATCAAACCGCACAACAAATTGCCGATATTGTTGAAAAAATTACTGGCATCGCCAAACAAACCAATTTACTGGCGCTAAATGCCACTATTGAAGCAGCGCATGCCGGTGAACACGGGCGCGGCTTTGCTGTGGTTGCCACGGAAGTACGCAAACTCGCCGAACAAAGCGGTGAATTTGCCAAAGAAACCACGCGCATGTTGCAAGAAACGAATGAAAAAATAATCGGCGGCGTTGCCGTTTCTGAATCGGCCAGCACCAGTATCACGCGCGTAATTGCCAACTATGCTGACATTGCCGACAGCATTGCGCACATTTCACAAACCGCCGACGAGCAGATCCATCTGGTCAATGACAGTGTGGACACCTTGGAAAGCAATCTGCAACTGACGCGCAATATTATTGAAGGGCATCGCGCCATTGACGAGCACGCTCAACAACTGGCGCAAATGGCACAGAAGTTC
>CAZHQZ010000100.1:0-5130 GCA_964534675.1 uncultured Pseudomonadales bacterium
TCTTGGCAACAGCGTCTGGTTTGATGATGGACAAGGTGCTTTCTACAGCCATTACTTCTATCTCCGAAAAGAGGTTACAGGAGGCGGGACGCCAAAATCAGGGGCGGCATTATAGGGCAAAGTCGCTCAATCCTGCTCGTCTATCCACGCGGCTTGGATGGCCTCTAAGATTTTCTCGCCGCAGCGCTCAGGCACATCGTCAAAACCGGGCAGCGCCATCACCCAATTGCGCAAATCCACGAAATTGACATAGCGCGGGTCAACGTTGGGTTTGTTCTCAACCAATTCAATCGCGATGTGTTGCACGTCTGTCCATTTCATAACCCCTCCTCAGTGGCGCTCTGATGCCAAATTGATGGTGTACTTCGGTATCTCGATCACCAAGTCCTCGTCCGTTACCAAGGCTTGGCAGCTCAAACGGGAATCCGGCTCCAAACCCCAAGCCTTGTCCAGCATGTCGTCTTCCAATTCATCGGGCGATTCAAGAGAGTCTGCGCCTTTGCGCACGATCACATGGCAAGTGGTGCAAGCGCAGGACATCTCACAGGCGTGTTCAATTTTGATGCCGTGCTTCAACGCGGTGACACAAATACTGTCGCCGGTGGTCGCTTCGACTACGGCACCGTCTGGACACAATGTTTCATGGGGCAAAAAAACTATTTTCGGCATCTCAAACCCCGTTGCTGTCATCGGCAGCAGACAATTCCTGAATATTTTTTCCAGTCAGCACTTTTTGCACAGCAGCATTCATACGGCGCGCGGCAAAAAATTCACTCGCCTGCCCTACGCGCTCCACCGCTTCCGCAATTGCGCGACTGTCATCATTTTTTTCTTGCTGTTCCAGATCTGTTAGCAAGTGCAGTAATTTTTTATGCTCAGTTTCATCGAGCAAGGCGCTGTCTACCTGTAAAGCTGACTGCAGGCTTTCGCGCATACGCCGCGCTTCCACGCGCTGCTCACTCAGTTTGCGCGCCTGCACATCTTCTTTCGCGTAAGTGAAGGAATCTTGCAGAATGCGCACTACATCGCCATCGCTCAAACCATAGGAAGGCTTGACTGTAACCTGCGCCTGCACACCACTGCTGTTTTCGCGCGCACTAACGCTGAGCAAACCATCCGCATCTACTTGAAAGGTCACGCGAATATGCGCAGCACCGGCCACCATCGGTGGAATATTGCGCAACTCGAATTGCGCCAGTGAACGGCAATCTGCCACCATTTCACGCTCGCCCTGCACCACATGAATACTCATCGCAGTTTGACCGTCTTTGAACGTGGTGAATTCTTGCGCTTTAGCAACTGGAATAGTGGTGTTGCGCGGAATGATTTTTTCCACCAAACCACCCATGGTTTCAATACCGAGCGAGAGCGGAATGACATCCAACAATAGCAATTCATTATCGGGGCGATTACCGACGAGCTGATCCGCTTGAATGGCTGCACCGAGCGCAACCACACAATCAGGATCAATATCGGTGAGCGGCAGTTGTTGAAAAAAGTCGCCAATTTTTTGACGCACATACGGGCAGCGCGTTGAACCGCCTACCATCACCACATGCGACACATCCGCCGCTGTAATCTTTGCATCGCGCAAAGCTTTGCGACAACAGCGCACGCTGCGCTCAACAAACGCGGCAATCAGTGCATCGTATTGTTCACACGCAATGCGGCCAGACCATGCATGAAAAGCAATTTCGACAGACGATGCGCTAGACAAAGATTCTTTTGCAGCGCGACAAATATCCAACAAGGCGCGGCGATCTGAAAAATTCAGTTCTTGAATACCCGCTTGCTGTAACACCCACTCTGCGAGCGCTTGGTCGAAATCATCACCGCCCAATGCGGTATCGCCCACGGTGGCCAACACTTCAAACACGCCACGCGATAAACGCAGAATGGAAATATCCAAAGTGCCGCCGCCGAGATCGTAAACAGCAATTACGCCTTCTTCACCGCGATCCAAACCGTAAGCCACGGCGGCTGCAGTCGGCTCATTGAGCAGGCGCATCACTTTCAAACCGGCGAGTGTTGCCGCATCTTTTGTGGCTTGACGCTGTGCATCATCAAAATACGCTGGCACGGTAATTACCACGCCATCCAATGCGCCGTCTAAGGCTGTGCTGGCACGCGCCGCTAAATGTTTCAAAATTTCTGCGGATGCCTGCACGGGGCTGATTAAACCGGCAATGGTTTCAATCTGCACCATGCCGTCTTTATCAGCGAAGCGATACGCAAATCCGCCACCGAGGCTGCTCACATCTTGCAAGCCGCGCCCCATCAAGCGTTTCACGGATACCAAGGTATTCAGCGGATCTTGTGCTGCCTGCGCGCGCGCAACACTGCCCACATCAATACGGCCATCCGCAAAATAATGCACAGCCGATGGCGTAATACTTTTGCCATTTTCATCTGCCAAAATAACTGGCGAACCGCTGCGCACTGTGGCTACCAGCGAATGCGTGGTTCCCAAATCAATGCCCGCTGCGCGTTTGCGCATGTGCGGCGCGGGGCTCATGCCCGGTTCTGATATTTGTAAAAATGCCATACTGTTTGCCGTCAACTATCCAACAAATACGCTTGTCGCTCTTCAATTTCTTGCGACAATTTTGTTGCAAACTGTAATTTATCTACCGCACTTTGTGCCGATACCCATTCTTGCTTTTGCCACGCTTGCGCAAAAGATTGTTGATGCGCAAGTATTTGCTGACGCACATCACTCATCAAATGATCTAGCGCATCCATATCGCCCGCCGCTTCATCCAAACGTTCGCGCAGATCAATTTGCGCCATCAAAAAACTGGCATCTTGCACTGTGCGCTCCGCAGGATGCGACTGCCCAGCGCACGCCATCAAATACTGTGCGCGCAAAAGAGGAGACTTTAGCGTGTTGTAGGCAGCGTTCACTTGCGCTGCTTGCTGCTGCGCCAAACGCTGCGAGCGATCGCATTCATGCACAAAACGATCAGGATGTACTGCTTGTTGCAATTCACGATAGCGTATTTGCAACTGCTTGAGATCTATCTCACAACTGGGCGCAAGACCAAAAATGGAAAAATAATCTTGCTCTTCACCGAATGAGGGCTTCAGCGTGCAGGCGATAACGTGCTCAGCCGACGTCGCCATAAAACCTCAAACGTGAAAACTTTCGCCGCAACCGCACTCGGCGCTGACGTTAGGGTTATTGAACTGAAAACCTTCGTTCAACCCTTCCTTGGCGTAATCCAACTCGGTGCCATTGAGGTACACCAAGCTCTTCGCATCGACAATCACTTTCACGCCGTTGTTATCAAAGACTTCATCACCTTCTTGCAACTCATCGACGAATTCCAGTACATAGGAAAGCCCTGAGCAGCCCGCCGTTTTTACACCAAGGCGCACGCCCAAGCCGTGACCACGGTTCGTCAGAAAACTGTGCACATGGTTGCGTGCCGCTTCTGTCATGGTTATCGCCATTCATTCACCTCCAGCACTGCCGAACAATATTTACTGTGCGCGTTTCTGCTGTAGATCGTGAATGGCTGCCTTGATGGCATCTTCCGCCAATACAGAGCAGTGAATTTTTACTGGCGGCAGCGCCAACTCTTCGGCAATTTGCACGTTTTTGATCTGCGCAGCTTCATCCAGCGTTTTGCCTTTGACCCATTCGGTCAGCAGCGAGCTGGAAGCAATCGCAGAACCGCAACCGTAGGTTTTGAACTTGGCATCTTCGATAACGCCTTGCTCATTCACCTGAATTTGCAAACGCATGACATCGCCGCAAGCGGGTGCACCCACCATGCCCGTGCCGACGTTGGCTGCTTTGGTATCCAGCACGCCGACATTGCGCGGGTTTTCATAATGATCGATAACTTTTTCACTGTATGACATGACTCAACCTCCAACTGCGATCAATGCGCAGCCCATTGCACAGAATTCAAATCTATCCCTTCTTTGTACATATCCCAAAGCGGCGACAATTCACGCAACTTGCTCACTGCGCGGCGCAGCAGCACCACGGCGTGGTCAATATCCGCTTCTGTCGTAAAACGCCCGATACCAAAACGCAAGGAGCTGTGCGCCAATTCATCGGTCAAGCCCAAAGCGCGCAATACATACGAAGGTTCCAAACTGGCCGACGTGCACGCAGAACCGGAAGACAGCGCCAAATCTTTTAGCGCCATGATTAACGATTCACCTTCTACGAAAGCAAAACTGATATTCAAATTGCCAGCAACACGGTGATCGAGCGAGCCGTTCACAAACACTTGTTCAATATCACTCACACCGGCTAACAGACGATTGCGCAATGCAAGAATGCGCACATTTTCTGCTGCCATTTCTTCGCCCGCAATGCGAAAAGCTTCGCCCATGCCGACAATCTGGTGCGTAGCCAAAGTGCCTGAGCGCATGCCGCGTTCGTGTCCGCCACCGTGCATCTGCGCCTCAAGGCGTACACGCGGTTTGCGACCGACATACAGCACACCCACACCTTTAGGACCGTACACTTTGTGTGCAGACAGCGACAGCAAATCCACCGGCAACTCCGCCATATTCAACGGCACTTTGCCTGCGCTCTGTGCTGCATCCACATGATACAAAACACCTTTTGCGCGACACACAGCACCGATGTCGGCAATATCATTGATCGTGCCAATTTCATTGTTGACGTGCATGATCGACACCAGCGTGGTGTCTGGGCGCAACGCCGCTTCCACTTGCTGCGCGCTGATCAAACCGTCCGATGACGGATCAAGATAAGTGACCTCAAAACCTTCACGCTCTAATTGACGACAAGTATCCAACACCGCTTTGTGTTCAATTTTTGACGTGATGATGTGTTTGCCTTTTTTCGCATTGAAATGTGCCACACCTTTGATTGCCAAGTTGTCGGATTCGGTTGCGCCCGAGGTCCAAACAATTTCACGCGGATCCGCACCGATCAGCGCCGCCACTTGATTGCGCGCCTCTTCTACCGCCTCTTCTGCTTTCCAACCAAACAGATGTGAACGCGACGCAGGGTTGCCGAAATTTCCCTCCAGCGTGAGGCAGTCCATCATCTTCTGCGCTACGCGCGGATCGACGGGGGTTGTGGCGGCATAATCAAAATAAATAGGCAGTTTCATGGTCATTCTCTCTACTGGTGACAACGAT
>CAZHQZ010000101.1:0-5130 GCA_964534675.1 uncultured Pseudomonadales bacterium
GCTTCGGCCGCTGTGCGATTCTCTATACCTTTGATGCGTGCAACAAACCCTTTGCCGTGTTGCCGATGTTCAGCAACAGTAATTTCAGTGGCGGCTCGCGATGTTGCATTGCTTTCCAGCGACCAGCGATCAAACTGAAAAATACTTTCTGCGGGATCGGTATACGAGTGAATTTTCACCCATCCTTTCACGCCGTAGGCAGAAGTAATTCTGCCTACCATTGATTGTTGCTGCAGAAAATTAGGCCGCTTTTTGTTTCAGCAAGCTGGCAACGCGCTCAGACAGTTGTGCGCCTTTGCTCACCCAATAAGCAACACGTTCCTGATCTACACGCACGCGCTCTTCTTGACCTCTGGCGACAGGGTTGAAGAAGCCAACGTGTTCAATAAAGCTGCCATCGCGCGCGTTGCGTGAATCGGTTACTGTCAGGTGATAAAAAGGGCGTTTTTTAGCGCCGCTGCGTGACAGACGAATAGTTACCATGTTCTCTTTCCTGCTCTAAATAGGGTCTGGCTCAAGGGTATGAATTAAGCCCATCGGGCTCCCAAGGTGCCGAGGGGCGGGCATTGTATGTCAGATGTCCGCGTGATGGAACACCCCGCGTGGGGTTGCTTTATCGGGGTAATCTCCAGCAGAAAACTGGTAGTATTTCCGTCCCCCTCACAAGGAGAATGTTATGTCCGTTGCCCAACTGGTGCCGTGGCTACTTGGTGGTTTTGCCGTGTATATCGTCAAGCTGGGTGTGCGCTTTGTGCCGCAGGGCTTTGAGTGGACAGTGGAACGCTTCGGTCGCTACACGCATACCCTAAGTCCAGGTCTGAACTTCATTATTCCTTTTATTGATCGCATCGGCCAGCAAGTCAGCGTGATGGAGCAAGTGCTGGATATTCCACCGCAGGAAGTCATCAGCGCGGATAACGCCATGGTGAAAATCGATGCCATTTGTTTCTACCAAGTCATCAACGCAGCGCAGGCCTCTTATGAAGTGGCGGATTTGCAGAATGCTGTGCGCAACTTGACGATGACCAATATCCGTACCGTACTTGGCTCTTTAGAGCTGGACGAGATGCTGTCTAAGCGTGATGAGATTAATGAGCGCTTACTTCGTATTGTGGATCAGGCCACGCACCCTTGGGGCTTGAAGGTCACACGCATTGAAATCAAAGACATCACGCCGCCGCGCGATCTGGTGGATGCCATGGCCAACCAAATGAAAGCCGAGCGCGAAAAACGCGCGGCGGTGCTGGAGGCAGAGGGGCGCAAGTTGGCAGAAATTTTGGAAGCAGATGGCTTGAAGCAGGCGCAGATACTGAAGGCAGAGGGCGATCGTCAAGCTGCATTCTTGCAAGCTGAAGCGCGTGAGCGTGCCGCCGAAGCCGAAGCCAAGGCGACACACATGGTGTCGCAGGCAATCGCAAAAGGGGATATTCAAGCGGTCAACTATTTTGTGGCGCAAAAATACATAGATGCATTAGGCAGTGTGGCTTCGGCGAACAACAGCAAAGTGATACTGATGCCGTTGGAAGCCTCGCAAGTCATAGGAGCGGTGGGTGGTATTGCAGAATTGGTTAAGGCGGCCGGTGAGCGACCTCAGGTTGTGACTCCATCACAATTACCCAAAGGTCAGTAAGCTGATGATTGCAGGATTACTGGATTACTGGCTCTGGTTTGCGTTGGGCTTGGTGCTGCTGATTGTCGAAATGGTCGGTGCGGGCGGCTACCTGTTGTGGTTGGGAATGGCAGCCGGTTTAACGGGGTGCCTAATCTTTTTTCTGCCGAATTTGGCGTGGCAAGTGCAGTTGTTGGTGTTCTCTGGCGCGAGTGTGGCGTGCGCATTGGGGTGGTGGCAGTATCAGTTGCGCTACCCAAAAACGGTCGATGAACCGCTATTAAATAAGCGTACGGCGCAGTATGTTGGGCGCACTCTGGTTTTGGTCGAGGCGATTGAAAACGGGCGCGGCAGAGCGAAAGTGGATGACGGTGTCTGGAGTGTGTCTGCCGCCGAAGACATGCCGGCGGGTACACCGGTAAGAGTATTGTCATTGCAGGCAGATCATTTGCTGTTTGTTGAGAGATTGCCTTAGTTATCTCTAGCAACAGCAAAAACCTTCTGAGTTGTTAAATTTTTATGTTCCTTGTTTTTCTTGCAAGAAGTCTCGCTTTTCTTCCTGACAGCATGCTGTATTTTTTGTCTAACATGCTGGCGTTTGTTTTAGAGCGCGTGGTGCGTTACCGCCAAAAAACAGTGGCTAAGAACCTACTAATTGCTTTTCCAGAAAAAATTGCAGCAGAAAGAGCGGAGATAGCGCACAAGTTTTATCAGCATCTAGCGGATGTTGTGGTTGAGTTCATCATGCTGTCGAGAATGCGCCCCGAAGATTTATTGCAGCGTTTTGATATACAGGGTTTGGATGAGGTGAGGCAGTTAATGCAGCAAGGTCAGTCCGTGATTTTGTTGTCTGCTCATCAAGGCAATTGGGAGTGGATGTTGGCGGCAGTGGCGGTTTCATTGCAGTATCCCATGGATGCACTGTATCGCCCTTTGCACAATGCAGCAGCAGAACAGTTTTTTATGGCGATCAGAACGCGGTTTTGTTCACATATGCTTCCTGCCGACAAAGCGGCGAAAGCTATTTTGAAACATCGCAAAGAAACGAGAGCCTTTGGTATTTTGGGAGATCAGAATCCACGCCGCCGTGATAGTAAATACTGGACTGCTTTTATGGGGGTGGATACGCCTGTTTCGATAGGGCCAGAACGCATTGCCAAAATGATGAGTTACCCATTGTTTTATGTGGCGACCGAAAAGTTAGCGCGTGGAAAATATCGTTGCAATATCCAGCCATTGGCGCAGCCACCTTACGCAGGAGAGGGCGTGGTGTCACAGCAGTATATGAATGCTATGGAAGCGCATATTCGTCAGCAGCCGGAGTGTTGGATGTGGTCGCACCATCGCTGGCGCTACGAGAAAAAAGATTGCCCAGAATCACAGCGTATTTAATTGTGTTTGTTATAAAGAAGTCTGAAGTGAGAGAGTATCTATGTTTGAAAATTTAACCGATCGCTTATCTGGCACTTTGCGCAATATCAGCGGCAAAGCGCGTTTGACGGATGACAATATTCAAGATGCACTGCGAGAAGTGCGCAAGGCCTTGCTGGAGGCGGATGTTGCGCTGCCAGTGGCAAAAGATTTTGTGGAGGCGGTGAGAAAGCGTGCGATTGGTCAAGAAGTGAGTCGCAGTCTCAGTCCGGGGCAGCAATTCGTTAAGATCGTACAAGACGAATTGATTGCTGTGATGGGAACGGCAAACGAAGAATTAAATTTGGCAGTAAAGCCTCCGGCGATTATTTTGATGGCGGGTCTGCAGGGCGCAGGTAAAACCACCAGTGTTGCCAAATTGGCCAAACATCTAAAAAGCCGCCAGAAAAAAAATGTGATGGTGGTGAGTGTTGATGTCTATCGACCTGCGGCCATCAAACAATTAGAAACGCTGGCCGGCGAAGTGGGCGTGCGCTTTTTTATGAGCGAATCGCAAAAGCCGCTTGAGATCGCCAAAGAAGCGGTGGAGGCGGCTAAGCGGCAATTGGCTGATGTGTTGATTGTCGATACCGCAGGCCGTCTGCATGTTGATGATACGTTGATGGACGAAATCAAAGCACTGCATGCGGCATTGAATCCAGTAGAAACCTTGTTCGTGATTGATGCCATGATTGGTCAGGATGCAGTCAATACGGCGAGTGCATTTAACGCAGCGCTGCCGCTGACTGGTGTGGTGCTGACCAAGATGGACGGCGATGCGCGCGGCGGTGCGGCACTGTCGGTGCGGCAAGTGACGGGTAAACCGGTCAAGTTTATTGGTGTGGGCGAAAAGACCGACGCATTGGAGCCTTTTCATCCAGACCGTATTGCCTCCCGTATTTTGGGCATGGGCGATGTGTTGTCTTTAATTGAAGAAGCACAGCAGAAAATCGACCACAAAAAAGCCGAGAAGCTCGCACTCAAGGTGCAAAAAGGTCAGCGCTTTGATCTGGAGGATCTGCGCGACCAGTTGCAGCAAATGCAAAACATGGGCGGCATGGCGGGCTTACTCGATAAGTTGCCGGGTATGGGGCAGATGGCGCAAATTGCGCAGCAGGATGAAACGGTCAAGCAGTTCAAGCGCATGGAGGCGGTGATCAACTCCATGACACCCATGGAGCGGCGCAACCCTGACGTACTGAACGGCTCGCGCAAGCGCCGCATTACGCAGGGGTCAGGCACAGATTTGCAGGATTTGAACCGTCTACTCAAGCAGCACAAGCAGATGGCTAAAATGATGAAAAAATTCAAAGGCGGCAAAGGTTTGGTGAATATGATGCGCGGTGTGTCGGGTCAGTTGCCGGCCGGTCTCGGTGGCGGCATGAAGTTGCCAGGACGGTTCAACTAATCCCTCTGGGAATTCTTGACGCTGTCGGAGCGCTTCTATATCATGCCGCCTCTTTTTCGGCTCTGCCGTAGGAGCGCCTTGTGGCGCTTGGTGCTTGGGCTGTAACTAGATACTTTTAGATCGTATTGCGGAGTTTTTCATGGCAACAATCAATCAGTTGGTGCGTCAGCCCAGACAGCGTAAAGCTGCCAAAAGTGACGTTCCAGCCCTGCAACAGTGCCCACAGCGTCGTGGCGTTTGTACCCGCGTTTACACCACAACGCCTAAAAAGCCTAACTCTGCTTTGCGGAAGGTCTGCCGTGTGCGTTTGACCAACGGCTTTGAAGTGTCTTCCTACATTGGTGGTGAAGGCCACAACTTGCAGGAGCACAGCGTGGTGCTGATTCGCGGCGGCCGTGTAAAAGACTTGCCGGGTGTGCGTTACCACACCGTGCGCGGCAGCTTGGATACTTCCGGTGTGAAAGATCGTAAGCAGCGCCGTTCGAAATACGGTGCGAAGCGTCCTAAGTAATTAAGGTCGCTCGTATTTTTTAGCAACACCAGTAAGGCCGAGCGGTTGTATCGTCTCGGATACCCTGAAACCAGAGGAAATTGTTATGCCAAGAAGAAGAGTGGCGGCCAAACGTGAAGTGCTGCCAGATCCAAAATTCGGAAGCACTTTGCTTGCCAAGTTCGTTAACCACGTTATGGAAAGCGGCAAAAA
>CAZHQZ010000102.1:0-5126 GCA_964534675.1 uncultured Pseudomonadales bacterium
CGCGACAAAATTGCCGTCGACGTGCAAACGCGTTTGCAAAAATATCTCGACGCCTATCAAACCGGCATCATCGTCAGCACGGTCAATATCGAAAAAACGCAACCGCCTACCGCCGTGCAAGCAGCTTTTGACGATGTCATCAAAGCGCGCGAAGACGAACAGCGCGTACAAAACGAAGCACAAACCTACGCCAACACCGTGATCCCCGAAGCGCGCGGGCAAGTAAAACGCGTACACGAAGAAGCATTGGCGTATCGCGACCGCGTAGTCGCACGCGCACAAGGTGAAGCCGCGCGTTTTGAAGCACTGCTCACCGAGTACAGCAAAGCACCGGAAATCACACGCAAACGTTTGTATTTGGAAACCATGCAAGCAATCTACGCCGACAACAGTAAAGTGTTGCTCAACACGCAAGCCAATGGCAGCAATGTTTTTTACTTACCGTTAGACAAACTGCAAGCACCCAACAATAGCTCTGCAAATACAATGTTGCGCGCCGCACCATCGGTTACAGACGACAACACCATCACCGTGCGCCCAGATAACGCACGCGGAAGAACCAGTAACAACAGTCTTGAAAGCAGTCGCCGGGAGGCTCGCCCATGAACCGTATCGGCAATATTTTGCTCGCCATCTTGGCGATCATTTGGCTGACAGGGCAATTTGTTTTTGTCGTGTTTGAATTTGATAAAGCTGTGGTTTTGCAATTCGGCAAATTAGTGAAATCTGACATCAAACCCGGTCTGCATTTCCGCATTCCTTTTGTGGATGAAGTGCGCCGTTTTGATGGGCGCATCCAAACACTGGACACACGCGCCGAACGCTACCCTACGGTGGAGAAAAAATCCGTGATGGTAGATTTGTACGCGCACTGGAAAATTACCGATGTGGCGCGCTACTACACCGCTACCGGCGGCGATGCCACACGCGCGGAATTATTGATTTCACAGCGTATCAACGAAGGTCTGCGCAACCAATTTGGCGTGCGCACCCTGCATGAAGTGGTGTCGGGCGAGCGCGATGCACTGATGGTGACCATGACACAAAAACTCACCGAAATTACCAGCAAAGAATTGGGCATAGAAGTGGTGGATGTGCGCGTTAAACGCATCGAACTACCCGACGAAGTGAGCGTGGATGTTTACAACCGCATGAACTCTGAACGTGCACGCGAAGCGCGCAAACATCGCTCCGAAGGTAAAGAAGTGGCTGAAGGCATACGCGCCGATGCCGATCGCCAAAAAATTGTCTTAGAAGCCGAAGCCTACGGCGAAGCAGAAAAAATTCGCGGCGAGGGCGATGCCAAAGCGACTGCCATTTATGCAGCGGCTTACAGCAAAAATCCTGAGCTGTTTAATTTCACGCGCAGCTTGCAAGCCTATCGCGACAGTTTCAGCAGCGGCAACAATATGTTGGTGCTGGATCCCAACAATAGTTTTTTCAGCTATCTGAAAAATCCTGATGGCAAAGCACAGTAATTTTATCGCGGTACTGCTGCTGCTCGCCTGCACGGCGGCAGCGGCGGCACCCGATATACGCGTCAACGGTTTGATGCCCAATCAAGCTGTGGTCACCATCGACGGCAAGCAGCGCATTCTCAAAGTGGGCACACCCAGCCCAGAAGGCGTGAGCTTGATCGCTGCCGACAGCCAAAAAGCCACACTGGAATGGCAAGGTGAGCGTTTTGAACGCACGCTAACGCGCGAAATCAGCTCGCACTACGCTGACCGCGCCGAAAAAGAAGAAGCGCGCATTCCGCGCGGACGCGACAACCACTTCTTCACCACCGGCAACATCAATGGTCAGCCCGTGAGTTTTATGGTGGATACCGGCGCGTTTGCCATTGCCATGACACCGGCAGAAGCAGATCGCCTGCACCTCAACTGGCGGCAGGGCGAGCGTTTTGTTGCCGACACGGCCGGCGGCGGCACACCGAGCTACAAAATCATGCTCGACAGCGTCAGCGTGGGCGACATCACCTTGCGCAACATCACTGCTGCCGTGATCGTGGCTGATTCCTCCACCGACATCCTGCTCGGCATGAGTTTTCTGGAAAAAACAGAAATGCGCGAGGAGAACAACGTTCTCGTGCTGCGCAAAAAATACTGACAACACCCCATCCAGAGTAAATGCGCGTAAAATGCGCGACCTTGATTGAGGGTTCTTTTCGTGTCATTTCGCTTTGTCGCCTCTTCCAGCCTGCCGACCACTTGGGGCGAATTTACGCTCCACGGCTTCGAAGATGCAGATACCCAGCAGGAACACATTGCATTGACCATGGGCGATGTCGCCGATGGTCAACCGGTCTTGGCGCGCATCCACTCCGAGTGTTTGACGGGCGATGTGCTGCACAGCCTGCGCTGCGATTGCGGCGCGCAATTAAACGCTGCCATGCAGGCCATCGCCGCTGAAGGGCGCGGTCTGCTGCTCTACTTGCGCCAAGAAGGGCGCGGCATCGGTCTCGTCAATAAAATTCGCGCCTACCACTTGCAAGACCAAGGCGCAGATACCGTCGAGGCCAATAAACAACTGGGCTTTGATGCCGACTTGCGCCAATACGACATGCTGAAAACCATGCTCGGTCACTTGGGTGTCAACCGACTGCGCTTGATGACCAACAACCCGCGCAAACTCGCCGCATTGGAATCTGCCGGCATTCACGTCGAAGAACGCCTGCCCTTGCAAGTGGGTGAAAACCCGCACAATCGCCTCTACCTAGACACCAAGGCCGGCAAGCTAGGGCACCTTCTGACTCCTCGCTCATGACTGGAGCCACCATGCACACTTGCCAACGTGTCAATGACCTGCGTGCGCAACTTGCTCCAGCGCGCTTGGCCAATCAGCGCATCGCCTTGGTAGCCACTATGGGCAATTTGCACGAAGGTCACATGCAACTGATACGCTTGGCGAAAACTCTGGCCGATGTTGTGGTCGCCAGCATTTTCGTCAATCCCCTGCAATTCGGTCTCAATGAAGATTGGGAGCAGTACCCACGCACGCTGGAGCGCGACAGCGCCATGCTCAGTGCCGAGGGCTGCGATGTGCTGTTCTGTCCCACTGAAACGGACATGTACCCCAACGGGATGGCCACCCAGACCAAGGTGGAAGTCCCTACCATGACCAATATCCTGTGCGGCGCTTCCCGCCCCGGCCACTTTTTGGGCGTGACCACCGTCGTCGCCAAATTGTTCAACATGGTGCAGCCGGATACCGCTATCTTCGGCATCAAGGACTACCAACAACTCAGCGTCATTCGCCGCATGGTGGAAGATTTGTGTATCCCTGTGCAGATTGTCGCAGCACCAATCGCCCGCGCCGATGACGGCTTGGCACTCAGCTCGCGCAATAGCTACCTCACTGCTGATGAGCGCCCGCGCGCGACCGCGCTGTACCAAACCCTGTGCCAAGCGCGCGATGCTGTGCAGGCTGGCAAGCGCGACTATGCTGCGATCGAAAAAACTGCCCTAACGCAGCTCACCAATGCCGGCATGCGTCCTGATTATTTCTCCATCCGTCAGGCTAAAACTCTGGAACCCGCCACCGCCGCAGACAGCGATTTAGTGCTGCTGGGCGCAGTGTATCTCGGAAAAACACGCCTGATTGATAATGTAACTTTGACTGTTTAACGGTACGATATGCGCCGTACATTTCCTCCTGGTTTCTACGGAGATTTTCCATGCAAAACATCATGCTGAAAGGCAAACTCCATCAAGCCTGTGTGACCCACTCCGTGCTCGACTACGATGGTTCCTGCGCGATTGATAGCGATTTGGTCAAGCTTGCTGGCATGCGTGAATTTGAACAAATTCAGATCTACAACATCACCAACGGCGAGCGTTTCACCACTTACGTTATTTTGGGTGGCGCTGGCTCTGGCATTATTTCGGTCAACGGCTCAGCAGCCCATCGCGCCAAACCCGGTGATCGCGTCATAATTTGCGCTTACGCAAACTATGATGAAAAAGAACTGGCAGATCACGCACCCAAACTGGTTTATCTCAACGAGCAAAATAAAGTGGTGCGCACTGCCAATATCATGCCTGTTCAAGCAGCCTGACTGCGCTAGCGATGAAAAAGCCGGCCTTGGGGTCGGCTTTTGCGTTTCTGCCGCCACCGTTTTTTTTGAGTACACAACATGCTGGAAATCAATCCGCTTCTGAACACCATCAAAGATCTACGCGAGCGCTCCAACGCGCTGAGGGGGTATCTTTGACTACGCCAACAAGAAAGATCGCTTAACCGAAGTTGAGCTGGAACTGGGCGATGCCGGCGTCTGGGACAAACCCGAGCGCGCACAAGAATTAGGGCGCGAACGCGCCGCGCTCTCTGCTGTTGTCAGCACACTGGATGACATGGAAAGCGGTCTCAACGATGTCGCCGATTTATTGGAAATGGCTGCTGCAGAAGACGATACCGATACCGTTGCCGCTGTAGAAGCTGATTTAGATACGCTGCGCAAAAAATTAGAGTTGCTCGAATTTCGCCGCATGTTTTCTGGCGAGATGGATCCCAACAGTTGCTTCTTGGATATTCAAGCCGGCTCTGGTGGCACTGAGGCACAAGACTGGGCAGAAATGCTGCTGCGCATGTATTTGCGCTGGGGCGATGCCAAAGGTTTCAAAACCGAATTGGTGGAAGCCTCCGCCGGTGACGTGGCTGGCATCAAATCAGCCACCATAAGCTTTCAAGGCGAATACGCATACGGTTGGTTGCGCACAGAGACGGGCGTGCATCGTTTAGTGCGCAAATCGCCGTTTGATTCCGGCAATCGCCGCCACACCTCTTTTTCTTCTGTGTTTGTGTCGCCAGAAATTGACGACAACATTGAAATTGAAATTAATCCCGCTGATTTGAAAACCGATGTCTATCGCGCCTCCGGCGCCGGTGGTCAGCACGTCAACAAAACTGAATCCGCCGTGCGCATCACCCACATGCCCAGCGGCATTGTGGTGCAATGCCAATCACAGCGCTCGCAACACGCCAACCGCGACTTTGCCATGAAGCAGTTGAAAGCCAAACTGTATGAAATGGAAATCAAAAAACAGCAAGCCGAACAACAAAAACTGGAAGACAGCAAAGCGGACGTGAGTTGGGGTAGCCAAATCCGCTCTTATGTGCTGGATGAT
>CAZHQZ010000103.1:0-5033 GCA_964534675.1 uncultured Pseudomonadales bacterium
CACCCCGTAGTCAAGCTTGCACCCCTCTAATGATCGGAGTAGGGTTTGCCACCCCGTTGAGAGCCGGTAGTCAGTGCCGGAGAATGGCATCCATGCCTGAAGCCCATCTTCCACAGCCATCTATTGCGCCGCAGCCCGCGACTATCTTGCTGGTTGAGGACGATGAAGGCGTGCGCCTGAGCGTGGCCGGTTTTTTGGAGCGCAAGCAATACCATGTCATCCAAGCTATAAACGGCGTTGATGCTTGGGAGAGTTTCCAGAAGCATCCACCAACGCTGGTCATTAGCGATCTTAAAATGCCGCGCATGGGCGGATTGGAATTGCTGGCGCGCATTGCTGCTTCTGAAAATCCCGTGCCGGTTATTTTGTTGTCGGGTGTGAGCGGTGTGTCGGAAGTGGTGGATGCGCTGCGCAGTGGCGCCGCCGATTTTTTAGTTAAACCCATCGTGGATTTTCATATTCTGTACCACGCCATCGACAAATGCCTTGAGCGTGTACGTCTGCTGGAACAAAACCGCCTTTATCAAGGGCAGCTAGAAAAAGCCAATGGTGAGTTGACGGCGCATTTGCGCGCCTTGGAACAAGATCAACAATCCGGTCGTCAGTTACAGTTGAAGTTGTATCCGCAGCAGGACTTGCAGATCGGTAACTACCATTTTTCACACCGCATGATTCCCTCGCTGTATTTGAGCGGCGATTTTTTGGAATACATTCGTTTTGGTGCTGAACATTTGGGTTTTTATATTGCAGATGTTTCAGGGCACGGTGTGTCATCGGCCTTTGTCACTGCATTGTTGCGCCATTTTTCGCTGAACATTCACCGTGAAACGCGCGAAGCGACGCTGGATGGCAAACCGATTCCCTTTCCAACGCCCGCCGATGCCATGGCGTACTACAACCGCGAGTTGTTGGCGGCAGGCATTGATAAATACGCCACGATATTTATGGGTTTAATTGATACTAAACACAATACCTTGACCTACAGCGTAGCGGGGCATTTGCCCATGCCGATTTTGGTGTCGGGTGAAAAAGCGCATTATTTGCAGGGCAGTGGCATGCCGGTGGGTATTTTGCGCGAGGCGGAGTATCAAAATGTGACGGTACAACTGCCGGAAACATTTACTTTGGTGTTGTGTTCGGATGGGGTATTGGAAATTATGCCTGCGGATAATTTGTTGGGCAAAGAAGCGATATTGTTGGAAAGGATTGCTGCGAGTGATCGCACGCAGCAGGGTGTGGAGCAGGCGCTGGATCTCGATAGCGTCAGCGGCGCACCCGATGATATTGCAGTGATGACTTTGGTAAAAACGGCGTGATGCAAACAATGTTTTGTGATGAAAACGCGCAGCGTTTTCGGGTGCAGGTGTGAGATGGACGGACGCGTATTAGTGGCTGAACACAATGGTGCATACGTCTTGAAATTGGTGGGCGATGTGCGCTTAACCTTGTCTTCCACAATAGATCAATGCGTCGAGCGCATGTTTTCCAGTATTGCCTGTCAATCGGTAATTATTGATTTGACGGAAACCGAAGGTTTGGACAGCACTACGCTAGGTATGCTGGCAAAAATGGCGCTGTTTGTGCGCAAGCAGTTGCATTTGCGCCCTGTGGCGGTGTCGGATAACGACAGCATTATTCACTTGCTTAACAGTATGGGTTTTGAGCAGATTATGGATATTCAGCGCACGCAAACACTGCGCAATGTGGTAGATGGTGAGTTGCATCCCACGGCTTTGGACGAAGCAGCCTTGGATGAAAAGCAAGCCAAAGCAAAAGTGCTGCAAGCACATCAAATTTTGATGACCTTGAATCAAAAAAATAAAGAGACGTTCAAGGAGTTGGTTGATCGTTTGTGTAAGGATTGTTGATGTCTGACGCTGTTTCTCGCTTTGATAATATTCGCCCGTTCCGTGATGAAGAAGTCCCCGCTGTTCTAAATCGCATCATTGCCGATGATGAATTGGCTGCCGTGCTCGTGCGTTTTCGCCTCCCTTGGCTGCCCACTTGGACACATGGTTTATTGGCGCCTTTGGTGCGGGCGGTTTTGCGCGCTAAAACAAAATCTGTGCGCGATGTGAGGGGGTTTCAAGCCATTGTTGAAGCGTACATGCAGCACATGGTGTCGAGCACCACAACGGCATTGACTGTGTCCGGTTTGGAGAAATTGGATAAGCAGCAGGCGTATTTGTTTGTCAGCAACCACCGCGATATTGCGATGGACCCCGCGTTTATGAACTGGGTGTTGTGGCACAACGGCATGGATACGGTGCGTATTGCGATTGGCGATAATTTGCTCTCCAAGCCTTTTGTGTCGGATTTAATGCGCTTGAACAAAAGTTTTTTAGTGCAGCGTGGGGAAACGGCACCGAAAAAAATATATGCCGCCTTGAAGCAGTTGTCGGCCTATATTCACTTTTCGGTGATGGAAGAAAAATCGTCTGTCTGGATTGCACAGCGCGAAGGGCGCGCTAAAGATGGTGTGGATCGCACCGAAGAAGCCATCATCAAAATGTTTGCCATGAGCAAGCCCAAAGAGCAGGCGTTGGCAGATTTTGTGCGTGAATTAAATATTGTTCCGGTATCCATTTCTTATGAATGGGATCCTTGCGATCTGGCTAAAGCGCGCGAATTGCAGCAAAAAGCAGTTTTGGGCAGTTATCAAAAAGAAACCCACGAAGATGTGCAAAGCATTGCCATGGGCATTGCGGGCAACAAGGGTAGGGTGCATGTCAGTTTCGGTGATGTGCTGCGCGGTGATTACGCATCCACAGAAGCAGTGGCAGAAGAAATTGACCGCCAAATACTCACCAACTATGTGTGCTTCCCGTCAAATTATTTGGCGGCAGAGCAATTGGGTTGGGATGCGTTGGGAACTTATGGTTTTCCCGCTCGTCCATTTCACGGTGCCAATGTTGCGGCAGAAAAAATAGTGTTTCAGCAGCGCATGGCGCAGTGTCCAGAAAGTGATCTTCCGTATTGGTTGGCGATGTATGCCAATCCTGTGCAAAACGCTAGCTAAAAATAGTGGTGGTCCATGATTCGTATTGAGAATTTAACGCGGCAATTTGGTGCGTTCACGGCGGTCGATAATTTAAGTTTTCAAGTGCAGCCGGGCGAAGTGTTGGGTTTTTTGGGGCCAAACGGCGCAGGCAAATCCACCACTATGAAAATGATTACCGGCTTCTTGCAGCCCAGCAGTGGGCGAGTGGATATTTTTGGTTATGACATGTGGCGCAACCCACTGCCAGCTAAAAAAATGTTGGGTTATTTGCCGGAGGGCGCACCGAGTTATGGGGAAATGTCGGTGCGAGATTTTTTAGCGTTTATTGCGGATGTGCGTGGTTTGCGCGGTGCAGACAAAAAACGTGCTATTGCTACGGCGGCGGAAAAATCAGCCTTGACAGACGTGATGATGCAGACAGTGGATACCCTGTCTAAGGGTTATCGCCGCCGCGTGGGTATCGCGCAAGCGATTTTACATGACCCGCAAGTATTGATTTTGGATGAGCCGACGGATGGTTTGGATCCCAATCAAAAACACCATGTGCGCGAATTGATACGTAGCTTATCGCAAGAAAAATTGGTGATTGTTTCTACGCATATTTTGGAAGAAGTCTCAGCCGTGTGTACGCGTGCGATGATTATTGCGCGCGGCAAATTGTTAGTGGATGAAACACCCACCGCATTGGCGGCGCGCGCCCCCTCTGGCCGCTTGGATGATGTGTTTCGTCAACTGACAGGAGGTGTGTGATGTCCGGTTTCTTGACGGTGACAAGTCGCGAGTGGAAATCGTATTTTGCTACGCCCTTGGCCTATGTGTTTCTTGTGGTGTTCTTGGTGTTGTGCGGGTTTACCACGTTTGAGCTGGGTGGTTTTTATCAAAGAAACCAAGCGGATTTATCGGTGTTTTTTTCCTATCAGCCGTGGTTGTATCTTTTTTTAGTGCCAGCTATCTCTATGCGGGTGTGGGCTGAGGAGCGCAAAAGCGGTTCGATTGAATTGTTGCTGACCTTGCCGCTGCATTTGCGCACTATTGTGTTGGCTAAGTTTTTTGCGGCGTGGTTGTTTATTGCCCTGGCGTTGTTGCTGACCTTCCCTGTGTGGGTGACAGTCAATTATCTCGGCTCTCCGGACAATGGTGCGATTTTGGCGGCGTATTTAGGCAGTTGGTTGATGGCGGGAGCTTTTCTTTCGATTGGTTGCTGCCTGTCTGCCGTGAGCAAAAGCCAAGTAATTGTGTTTGTGTTGACAGTAACGGTGTGTTTTTTGTTTGTGTTGTTGGGATTGCCGCAGCTAATCAATACCTTACAGGGTGTTTTGCCTCAATGGTTTATTGATGCGGTGGCACAGCTCAGTTTATTGGCGCACTTTGATGCTATTTCACGCGGCGTACTGAATATAGCGGATCTGTTGTATTACGCATGGTTTATTGCCTGCTGGCTGGCGGCGAATGTCGTCGTCATTGAAAAGAAAAAGTCAGAGTGAGGTGGCGATATGACTGAACAGGTAAATTCTTCACGTTTCCGCTGGCAGAAGCTCCCTTTTGCACTGCATTTGGTGTTGCTGGTTTCTGCGCTGTTGGTGGGTGCTGTTTTGTTGGCATCTCTGAATAAATGGCAAATCGATTTAACGCAGGGCAAGTTGTATACCTTGTCGCAAGGTACGCGCAATATTCTTGCGCAAGTTCGACAGCCTATTACCTTAAAATTTTATTATTCTGAATCGCTGACGCGCGATATACCTATGCTGCGCAACTACGCCAGCCGTGTGCAAGATATGCTGCGCGAGTATGAGCGTAAATCGCATGGGAAAATAAAATTACAAGTTGTGCACCCTGAGCCATTTTCTGAAGAGGAAGATGAAGCGGCATCGAGTGGTTTGCAGGGTATGCCAGACGGGCGCGGCGATAAAATTTATTTGGGCTTGGTGGGTAGTGTAGGAGATCGCTCGGAAGTTATCGCGGTTTTTAATCCACAAAAAGAAAATTTGCTGGAGTATCAGTTGAGTCAATTGGTGTATCGGCTCAACAAGTC
>CAZHQZ010000104.1:0-4997 GCA_964534675.1 uncultured Pseudomonadales bacterium
TGCAAGAAAAAACTGGCGAGGATCACTTCCAGAAACAGGCGCTTGTATTTCAGCAATACCGGAATAAACCAGCGCAAATCAAACTGCTGTTGCAAATGCTCTACCACACGCAGACGGCGACTCAGCAGTATCCACTCGCCAGAACATTGCGCCAAACACTCTTGTTCAGACAGCACTTGCGGCTGCGCTACACGCAAATCATGCACCAACACCTGTTGGTCATTGCGCTGCGCGAGCACCCAGTAAGTACCGTCATTGCGTTTCGCGATGGCGGGCAACACACTCGCCTCTGGCAAGCTTTTTTCTGCTGCTTTGTGGCTCACATAGCGATAACGCAAGCCCAATGCCTTGGCCGCGCGCTGAATATCCACCGCATTAAATGCCTGCCCCGCACAGCCAAACTCACGCGCTAATTGCGCCGGCTCAACCGGCAACTGATGAAACCGGCACAGTGCCACTAAACACAACAAGCCCGTGTCTTGCGTGGCCTCTGTCATCATCGGCGCAGCGGTATCGGCGTTTACCATTTTCCAGAAAAATGGAGTTTGCCGATGATTTTTCGCGCTTTACAGGTCTGCGTATCGCCGCTGTCCTGACAGCGCTCGATTTCATAGCCCTCCACTTTGGCGCGCAACGCAGCACTGCCGCTCGCGCCGGTGGTGATATAAGTGAGCGTGGAGGCAATATCGGATTGCAGACGCGCAATGTCGCAACGCACACCGTTTTCCGTCAAAAAAGTTTTCAGCGTATTGCCCGCGAGATCGACATAATCGGCAGTGAGTTGCTGATTACTGGCAAAGTTCTTTTTATCGACCACATCGGTTGCACTTTCACGCAGAGCAATTAAATGCCCCGATGCGGTGACGATGCCCCAACCCAGCGGGATGTGCGCATCGTCGCTGATGTCGGCGATATAGGCTTCGGTTTTGATTTTAGGAATGGCGCAAGCACCGGTGACTTCCAGTGTTACCACACCGGCAACGGCGTGTTCCAAGTAATAAGCATTCGCTCGCGCGCCCATAAACAAAGTGCACACAAACACACACAACACGGTGATTTTTTTCATACACAATTCCTTTTGTAGAGAGTGACTTCCGTTTTTTTACGCTGCAACGAATCCCTGTTCGTGAGCGGGGTGCGATTCTACTCTATCAACACGAATGTTTGTCAACTGCTTTGCAATAACAACTCCACGCCGCTCTGCCACTGCGAAGGCGCAACGCCAAGAGCGCGCTGCAATTTGCTGCCATCCAACACCGAGTTCATCGGGCGTGCGGCGGCGACTGGATATTCATGCGTGGCAATCGCAATAATATTTGGTTTTTTTTCTAACACACCCGTTGCATACGCGCGTTCAATAATGTGCGTGGCAAACGTATGCCAAGTGCAAGCGGGCTCACCTGCGTAGTGATAAATACCGCGTGCTAATTTATTTTCTAGCATGGCTTGCGCAGCTTTCACTAACGTGGTTGCAATATCGGCTGCGTGTGTGGGGCAGCCGTGTTGATCGCCCACCACGCGCAACTCATCGCGCTCGCGCGCTAAACGCAACATGGTTTTGGGGAAGTTGTTGCCGTAACGACCAAACACCCAACTGGTGCGCAGCACCAAGGCGCGACTGCACATTTCCAACACTTGTTCTTCGCCGATGCGTTTGCTGTGACCGTACACTGAACGCGGCTCACAGGCATCGTCTTCCGTCCAACGTTTACCAATGGCTTTATCGCCAGAAAAAACATAATCGGTGGAAATATGCAGCAGCGGAATTCCGCAACGCTCGGCAGCCGCCGCTAAATTACCCGCACCGCTGGCATTGATGGCAAATGCGGCATCTGGCTCGCTTTCTGCGCGATCGACTGCCGTGTACGCCGCCGCATTGATCAACGCTTGCGGCTGATATTTTTTTAGCGCGGCATCAATACTCGCGGTATTGGTAATATCCAACTCGGCGCGCGCGCAGCGAATCAATTCCACATTGGGCTGCGCAATGTTCTCAAACTCTCGACCAACCTGCCCTTCACCACCCGCAATTAAAATGCGCATACTTACTACATATCCACACGTCTTTTGTGTTCAGGGAAATGCGCCGGCTGTTGTTTTAATTGCTCGACCAATGCGCGCAGCGTGGGCAGGTTTTTATCTTTGTCTGACAATTGCGGTTCAACTATCGGCCAAGCGACGGCGATGTCTGCATCATTCCACAGCACGCCGATTTCATCACCCGGTTGATAGTACGCCGTGCATTTGTACAGAAAATCTGCGGTTTCAGACAGCACACAAAAACCGTGCGCGTAGCCAGGGGGGATGTACAGTTGGCGATGGTTTTCATCGCTCAATTCCACCGCAACGTGTTTGCCAAATGTCGGTGAAACGGGATTGATGTCGGCAGCCACATCAAACACCGCGCCGCGCGATACCCGCACCAATTTCCCTTGCGGCTGCAAACGCTGCGCATGCAGACCGCGCAATACGCCACGCGTGGAGCGCGAGTGGTTGTCTTGCACAAACGGCGGAATGCCGATGTTGTTGTAGCTGTCTTCGCGCCATGTTTCTTGAAAAAAGCCGCGGCTGTCGCCGTGTACTTTCGGCTCCAGAATCAACACGCCTGGCAAAACGGTTTCGATGACTTTCATCATCAATCTGTCCTCAACAAATCCAGCAAGTATTCGCCGTAACCGCTTTTCTTCAGCGGCTCAGCCAAGGTGCGCAACTGCGCATCGTCTATCCATTTTTGACGCCACGCCACTTCTTCCGGGCTGGCCATTTTCAAGCCTTGGCGGTGTTCAATGGTTTGCACAAATTGCGAGGCTTCCAACAGGGAATCGTGCGTGCCGGTATCCAGCCACGCCGTGCCGCGCCCCATGATCTCTACGCGCAAACTGCCATTGTGCAAATAAATATTGTTGAGATCGGTGATTTCCAATTCACCGCGTGCCGAAGGTTTAATCGACTGCGCGTGTTTCACCACTTGGTTGTCGTAGAAATACAAACCAGTGACCGCGTAGCGCGATTTCGGTTTAGCCGGTTTTTCTTCCAAACTGATTGCCTTACCGTCTTTATCAAACTCCACCACGCCGAAACGCTCTGGGTCTTTCACTTGATAGGCGAATACCGTGGCACCACTTTGCTGTAGTGCAGCCTGCTGCAAATTGCGCGAGAAATGTTCGCCAAAAAATAAATTATCGCCCAACACCAGCGCGCAGGCATCATCACCAATAAATTCTTTGCCGATTAAAAATGCTTGCGCCAAACCATCGGGGCTGGGCTGCACAGCGTACTGCAAGGAGACGCCCCAGCGTGCACCGTCGCCGAGCAGATCCATAAAACGCGGCGTGTCTTGCGGCGTGGAGATAATCAAAATTTCGCGAATGCCCGCCAACATTAAAGTAGTGAGCGGGTAATAAATCATCGGCTTGTCGTAAATCGGCAATAACTGCTTAGAGATTGCCAAAGTCACTGGATGCAAACGCGTGCCGGAACCGCCCGCTAAAATAATGCCTTTCATTTTTCTCTCCTACAAAACTATTCGCCTAAACCTAAACGCTGCATTTGATAACTGCCGTCCAACACATGCTGCCACCAAGCGGCATTATCCAAATACCAGCGCACGGTTTTGCGTATACCGCTGTCAAAGGTTTCTTCCGGCTGCCAGCCCAATTCGCGCTGAATTTTGCTGGCATCAATCGCGTAGCGCACATCGTGGCCAGGGCGATCCGCCACATGGGTAATCAAATCTCGGTAGTGCGCCACGCCCACCGGTTTTTCAGGGCGCATTTCTTCCAGTAGCGCACAGATGGTTTGCACCACTTCAATATTTTGTTTTTCGTTGTGGCCGCCGATGTTGTAGGTTTCACCGATCACACCTTCTTTTGCCACTTTGTACAGCGCGCGCGCGTGATCGTCGACAAATAACCAATCGCGCACTTGATTGCCTTTGCCGTAAATCGGCAGCGGCTTGCCGGCAAGCGCATTCAAAATCACTAGCGGAATTAATTTTTCTGGGAAATGGTAAGGGCCGTAATTGTTGGAGCAGTTGGTCACCAGCGTTGGCAAACCGTAAGTTTCATGCCAAGCGCGCACCAAGTGATCGGAGGAGGCTTTGCTGGCGGAGTACGGCGAGTTGGGCGAGTATGGCGTTTCTTCCGTGAACAAACCGGTAGCACCGAGCGCGCCGTACACTTCATCAGTCGAAATATGGTGAAAGCGGAACGTGGATTTTTTTTCTGCGTCTAGAGCCAACCAAAACCGGCGCGCAGCTTCCAACAAGGTGTAAGTGCCGACAATATTGGTTTCGATAAATGCAGCCGGTCCATCAATAGAACGATCGACATGCGACTCCGCCGCCAAGTGCATCACGATCTGCGGTGCAAACTCGGTAAACACTGCATCTATTGCTGCGCGATCGCAAATATCCACTTGGCGAAAATGGTAGCGCGACGAATCTGCTACAGCCGTCAGTGATTCCAGATTACCTGCGTAGGTCAATTTATCGACATTGATCACCGTATCTTGCGTGTTTGCAATGATGTGGCGCACCACGGCTGAACCAATAAAACCTGCGCCGCCGGTCACTAAAATATTCACAATGATTTTCTCTCCTGCTCGTTATTTTTTTGCGCCTCGCGGCCGTAGTGATCGTCAAAGCGCACAATATCGTCTTCACCCAGATACGCGCCCGATTGCACTTCTATCATTTCCAGCGGAATGGAACCTGGGTTTTCCAAGCGGTGCGTCACGCCGAGCGGGATGTAGGTGGATTGATTTTCCGTCAGCAAAAACTCTTCCTCGCCGCGCTGCACGCGCGCGGTGCCGCGCACCACTATCCAATGTTCGGCGCGATGGTGATGCATTTGCAAAGACAGGCTTGCGCCCGGTTTCACCGTGATGTGTTTGACTTTGTGGCGCTCGCCTTCGCTGATGGCATCGTATGCGCCCCACGGGCGATACACTTTGCGGTGCGCGTGCACATGGCTGCGCTGCTGCGCGCCCAGTGTCTC
>CAZHQZ010000105.1:0-4974 GCA_964534675.1 uncultured Pseudomonadales bacterium
CATCCGGCGCTGCACTAAAGCTACTACCCACCGCACAAACGCCGCGTTTTTTCTGCTCTTGCAACACCGCTTGCAGCAAGCGCGAACCTAAACCCTGTGACTGATATTGCGTATGCACGGCAATACGCACCACCCGACTCACGCGCTGCGATAAAAATTGCGGCTGCTGCAAATGCACCGACAAACTTTGCACCAATAAATGCCCGCGCGGACGACGCTGCCCTGCTGCAATCGCATCTGCCATCTCCGTATCAATACTGCCCTCTTCCACCAACAGTGCAACAGCCAGCGTGCATGAGCGCCACACCAAACGACACACAGACACAGCCGGCGCATCCAACAAAAAACGCAAATCATCCGGTGTGGTGCGATAGTGCGCCGAACGCAGTAAACCATAAACTTCCGCCAATAGTGATGGGTTTTCTGCCAACTGCTGCTGCGACAGCCACTCGGTAGACACAGCAGAAATATCGAGATTACCTTCAGGCAACGCCGCTTCTTTCGCATCCAACAATAATGTTTGATACAGCCAGTGCGACAGCGGATCATCTGCCGCCCAACGTATCGGCGTCGCCAAAGATAAACGCTGCCAAGTAGGAATTTGTGCATCCAGCGTGCGTAAAAAACGCAGCACAAAACCCTGCCCCGTGCCTTCGTAACCATCGGTAGTGGTCGCCAACACCGCGTGCGGAAAGCGCACTAACAAAGCGAATAGCATCGGCAGAGGAATCGTCGCTGCTTCATCAATCAACAACATATCGGCGGTGATGGTTGTGTCTGCCAATAAATAATCGGGCGCGCAAAACGGCAAATCACTTTCTGCATAACGAAACACACTGCGCGCAGCGGCGCGCGATGGCGCCACCAACAACACTGATTGTTTTTTTTGCAAGCACTCGCGTGCGGCAAAACCTAGCGTGGCTGATTTCCCGCAACCGCGATCTGCCAACAGCACTGAAACACCATCATGCGCATGCAAAGCCGCCAGACAAACTTGCTGCTCGCGCGTCGGCTCAACAGCACCATACGGTTGATCGGGCGCAATAGTGTGAAATTGCGGCTGCGCACCCAACAGCAAGGCGGTGTCGGCTGTGCTTTCTTGCCAGTGAAAACACACGGCGCTGCACTCAAAAAATTTCTGCAATGCTTTACGAAGGTGTAATAAAAAATGTGAAGATAAATCGTGCCAAGTGTGCGGATAACTCGCCAAGCGCGCGTAATCGGCATCCGGTGTTGCGCCCCACTGCTCCCACGCCGGCGTTAACAACAGCAGCACACCACCTGCCACTACCGCACCACTCACTGCCGCAATGCAATCGGGCGACAAACCAACATGCGCATCCAGCACCGCGCATGTGTATTCACTCCCCAAAACCTGTTTAGCTTTTGTCGCAGAAATACTGTTTGTTGCGTGTGTCGTGTCGCCTATCCACACACGCGCAGGCACATGGGCGCACCACGCACTCGCCACGTTTTTGCACCAAGTATGCGAACCCGATAACACCAGCAATACGCGGTGTCGTTTTTGGCGCGCCTCGCACAAGGCTTCTGTAAAAAAGGATATTTTTTCTGATTCCACGCCAGTGGTTGCCCCTCTGCCATCGCCGTGCATAATGGACAGATGCCCCTTGAGAGACAAGCGCCGTGCTCGACAGAATTCGTACCGGATACCACGCCGCCCGCCGCATAGGACAAACCAGTTTCGCGTTGCAAAAAAGTGGCTGGCGCTGGTTGCGCCACCGCGACACACCGCTGCCCGAATTGGCGCGCGACACCGCCGAAGCACTCGGCTCCACCTACATCAAACTGGGGCAATTAATTGCCAGCTCACCTTCGCTGTTTCCGCATGATTATGTGGAAGCCTTTCAAAGCTGTTTAGATCAAACCACTCCACTGCCTTTTGCAACTATTGAAAAAGTGCTCAAACAAGAATTGGGTGCGCGACTCTCACGCCACTTCCGCGATATAGACCCAACACCGCTAGCCTCTGCTTCCATCGCGCAAGTACACGCTGCGCGTTTGGTCGGCGGCGAAGACATCGTCATCAAAGTACAAAAACCGGGCGTAGAAGATATCCTCGCTACTGATTTTCAATTCATGCACTTGTCGGCTGCACTGCTAGAAAAAATCAGCAAACACATTCCTGAATCTTCCATCACTGACATGGTTGATGAAATTCGCAACGGTATGTTGGAAGAATGCGATTTCAAACGCGAAGCCGAAAACATCGCGCTGTACCGCCGCTTTCTCGACAACAATCACATAACCCAAGTCACCGTGCCAACGGTTTATCACAACGCTTCCAGCCAACGCGTGCTGAGCATGCAGCGGTTTTATGGCACAGCTTTATCCAACACCGACGCTGTGCATCAATTGTCAGCCAATCCAGAACAGGCATTAATTGATGCGTTGAATACTTGGTTTTTGAGTTTGACGCAGTGCCAGATTTATCACGCCGACTTACATGCCGGCAATGTGATGATGTTAAACGACGGGCGCATCGGTTTTATTGATTTTGGCATTGTCGGGCGAATTTCTGCCGATACATGGCAATCACTACTCGCCTTGATTGCCTCGGTTCCCGCCAAAGATTTCAGCGCCATTGCCACTGCGATGGCGGGCATGGGCGCGACCAACCGCGTAGTGAACATTCCCGCACTCGCCAAAGACTTGGAGCAACTGTATTTGCAGTTTGACAGCGACGACAGCAACAACAATTTTTTAAACACCATCACACTGCAAATTTCCAATATTGGCAGAAAATATGGCATACGCTTTCCCAGAGAGTTCACTCTACTGCTCAAACAGTTTCTGTATTTTGACCGCTACATCCGACTGCTATCGCCAGATTTGGATATTTTTGATGACGAGCGTATTTTTATTCACTCGGTTTAATTAAATATTATGAAAAATAAACTTAAGTCTACTCTTATAAATTTAGCAATACTATCAACATCCATATTTTTGTCTCTTTTAATTCTTGAACAAGGGTTTCGTTGGAAACTTTTTGGATGGAAAGCATTCAGTTACTCAGAAATGAAAAATAACGTGCCAATTACCAACACAGACTTTACAAGAAAATCGCCTTTTGATGATGTTTACTGGGCATTCAAACCAAACCTAGATACAACATTTAAGCTTGCGCACTTAACTACAAACAGCTACGGTCTTGCAGACAAAGAATACTCCATCAACAAACCTAACAACGTTTATCGCATTGCTGTATTAGGAGACTCTTATAGTCAAGCATCAGGAGTAGATACCGATAAAAGCTATCACGCCCTGCTGGAAAACAAACTCAATTCAGAGAGCGGCCAACACTATGAATTGATTAACTTCGCTTTTGGTGGGTTTAATTTAGAGCGCTATAACGCCACCCTAAAATACATAGTTCCAGCATGGCATCCTGATGCTATTTTGCTTGGGTTTTGTGCCTTTAACGACCAAGTGGCATCACCACCAAAGCAGAAGGAAACTCCACCTTTTAACCCAGTAGTTGTCAATGGATTTTTTATTTCTTATGTACACAGATACTTGAATATGGTGCCACTATCAGAAATACCAAATCAAGTTAGATCGTCCACTGTTTTTATTCCAAGAGATGTGCAGTTTATTGACAACCAACTGAAAGAAATGCGTGAACTAGCTAATCACATAAAACCAAATATGCCAATCTTGCTAGCCTATCTAGATAACAGAGAACACTCTCAAGAGGATATTGCCAATCTCACTGCAATCGCCAAGAAATACAACATGGCATTCATTGATACAACGCAGCCATTTCATGGCACTAAAATTGAAGACTACAGCATTTCTCTGCTCGACAGCCATCCCAACACCACGGCGCATGCGATGTTTGCTCAGAGTTTATTTACCGCCATTCAGCGCGATCATATTTTTGGTTTTGGCGATGGAGCAACAACACCATGAAACCTTTGTCGCGCCGTCAGTTTTTACAAGCATCTTTGGCAACGATGGCCGCAGGTATTTCCCTAAAAGGCATTGGCAGTACCCCTACCAAACTGCCCAATATTTTGTTTGTGGTATTTGATGATTTGAATGATTGGGTGGGATGCTTGGGCGGCTATCCAGGAAAAGTGTACACACCCAACATCGACGCACTCGCCGCCAGCGGCACACTGTTTACTAACGCACATTGTGCAGTACCTGTGTGCAATGCCTCACGCACCAGCACACTCACGGGTTTATCACCTCTTCGCACCGGTGCGTTTTACAACAATACGCAGTGGCGACAATTAGCCACCACAAAAAATGCTGTGCCTATTCCGCAATTTTTTCGCAACCACGGTTATCGCGCCATTGGTGCAGGAAAAATTTTTCATTTTCACGACGCACAATCTTGGGATGATTTTTGGCCAGATAATTGGCGCGGCGAACCTGAAGACCCCATCAAACCTGATTTTGATCACCCTCGCAAAGGCGCACCCTTCTCTTACAAATTAGATTCAGAGTTTGACTGGGGAGCCATTAACGAACCCACCGAAAAAATGCCGGATTACCAAACCAGCAACTGGATTATTCAGCAACTACAAAAAGCCAACCCACAGCAACCCCTATTTATTGGTTACGGCATTGGCAAACCTCACTTGCCATGGTATTTACCCAAACAATATTTCGACCGCTACCCGTTAGATCAAGTACAACTGCCGGCTGTTTTGCAAAATGATCTTGATGACATTCCTCCTGCAGGCAAAGAGCTCATTAATTTTTATTTGCAGAATGACATCATTCGATACGGGCTTTGGAAAAAAGCTGTGCAAGCCTATCTCGCTTCCATTACCTACGCCGACGAACAGCTCGGTCGTGTACTGCAAGCACTGCGCGCATCGCCACTGGCGGATAACACGCTCATTGTGTTGTGGTCCGACCACGGCTGGCATCTCGGTGAAAAAATGCAGTGGCGCAAACTCACGCTGTGGCAGGAAGCCACGCATATTCCGCTGATTTTTAGCG
>CAZHQZ010000106.1:0-4949 GCA_964534675.1 uncultured Pseudomonadales bacterium
GAAAGTTCTTTAATGGCAGCATTATACCGTTCGAGTTTCGTCCATGAGTCACTTTGATTCCCTCGCTCAAACCACCGCTATCAGCACACTGAATGATGATTGGGCTGTGCTCGCCATCAACGGCATGGACAGCGCCAAATTTTTACAAGGGCAACTCACTTGCAATCTGCAAGACATCACGATGCAGCAATCACGCCTCGGAGCACACTGCACACACAAAGGGCGCATGATCGCCAGCTTTCGTTTATTGCAAACCGCCGAGCAGAGCTATTTATTTCTCTTGCCCAAAGAAACACTGGCGGCGCTGCAAAAATCACTCAGCAAATACATCGTTTTTTCCAAAGCTAAATTGCACGACGCATCCAGCGACTATGTGTTGCTCGGCATCAGCGGCGCCAACGCTCGCCAACGCATTGCCGAAGTATTTGGCGCAGCGCCAGAAACAACACATGCACAACACAACAGCGAACACGGTACAGTCATTTGCATCAACCCAAATACGCTGCGCTATCTCTGCATTATTCCGCAAGCTGCCGCTGCTGCAGTTGAAAGCGCACTGTCTGTATCCGCACAAACGACGGATCAGCATTTTTGGAACGCCTGCGATATTCGCGACGGCATCGGCTCGGTGCGCACAGAAACTATCGAAGAATTCATTCCACAAATGCTGAATTTGCAAGTGTTGGACGGCATCAGCTTCACCAAGGGCTGTTACACCGGCCAAGAAATTGTGGCGCGCATGCAGTATCGCGGCATTTTGAAAAAAGCGATGTACCGCATAAGCGGCAACGACACAGCGCCATCACCCAACACAGCTATTTTTCAAGAAAATAATGCGCAAGCAGTGGGGCATATTGTCAACGCGGAAAATGTCGATGCTAAAAACTGGGAAGCATTAGCGGTAATCAATCACGACGCGATTGAGCACGCCTTGCATCTTGAAAACGCAGCAAGCATTACTGTTCTGACACTACCTTACACACTGTAGGAGAGACATCATGGCGACTGTTGGTTTGATCGGTTTAGGACGCATGGGTGGCAATATGGCGCGCCGCTGGCGGCAACACGGCGTCAATGTGATTGCATTTAATCGCAATCATGATGTAACGAAATCTTTAGCCGCAGAATGTGGACTTGTTGCTGCCACATCGATTGAGCAATTAGCAAAACAATTACCTACGCCGCGAGTGGTGTGGTTGATGCTGCCCGCAGGCGCTGTTACGCAACAACATATCGACGCGGTATTGCCGCTGTTATCTACGGGCGATGTGTTGGTCGATGGCGCCAATTCCTATTTCAAAGATTCGCTAATGCGCGCAGAAAAAATTCACCAAAACACCAGCGTGCAATATGTGGATGCGGGCGTTTCTGGCGGCATCTGGGGCTTGCAGAACGGTTACTGCATCATGGCCGGTGGCAGCAAAGAAGCCATTAAAACCGTTACACCGTTGTTGCAAACTTTAGCGCCAGCCGCCGATCGCGGCTGGCTGCACACAGGACCAACCGGCAGCGGACATTTCACCAAAATGGTTCACAACGGCATTGAGTACGGCATGATGCAAGCGCTGTCCGAAGGTTTTTCTCTGCTAAAAGCGCGCGAAGATTTTAATCTCGATCTCGCCGCGATTGCCGAATTGTGGCGACACAGCAGCGTGGTGCGCAGTTGGCTGCTCGATTTATGCGGCGATTTTTTACAGCACGATCAACAGCTCAACAACATCGCGCCATTCGTTGCCGATTCCGGCGAAGGCCGCTGGACTGCACTCGAAGCCATCGAGCAGGGCATCCCCGCGCCGGTGATGAGCCTCGCACTAATGATGCGTTTTGCCAGCCAAGGTAAAAATGATTTCAGCGACAAAATGCTCGCCAAAATGCGCGAGGGGTTTGGGGGGCATAAAGTTGAGCATAAAAATAAATAATTGCCACAAACACAACTAACGCCACCCATCTAAAAACAATAACTGCGCCGCCACAGCCGGATCATCCGCATCCGTCACCACGTACAAGCGCTGCATATCTTGCGCCAGTGCGATGCCTTCGATTTTGTACGTGCCGGACACACGCTGATAACGCAACACCTCTCCTTGCAGGGAAACTTCGCCGATGATGACGCCGAGGCAAGCGCCGTCGTTGTAACTGTCATCTGTGGCTTCTGCCACCGCAGAAAATAAAATATTGCCGTTAGGTAAACACAGACCATCGGTAAACGCGCAAGGAACGCCATCTATCACAGGCAGCTCTACGGGAATAATTTTTATATCACTCGGCGTAGGAAATGTTTTTATATTGGTGATGACCAATGCGCTAGTTTGTTGTTGATTGCCACGCTGCAACAACACCAACTGCTCACCGCAAATTACCGCGCCTTCAATATTGCAATCTGCCAACGCCAAGGCTGCATACAGCGGTGCTAAATTCAGTGTTATTGCAGCGCTCGACAACTCATTCTGTTTATCAAACGGCAGTAACACAGCTTGTTGTCGCTGTGCCGTTGAACCCGAACCCAGCGCCAACAAAGTGCCGAAGGGATAATCCGCACACGCAGGCAACAGTGTCAAAGCTTCAAAATCTGGTTTTGCCGCCTTGCGCGCTTTTTTCTCAGCGGGTAATTCTCCAGCTAACAAGCGCAAAGGCTGAAAATAATCCGCATCATCCAAGCGAAATACACCAAGGTGCAGCGCATCATCCGCCACTACATAAAAATATTGCTCCAGTATCACTAAACCACTCGCCGCACTGAGCGGCAAGCTGCGAACGACCTGCGCAGTAATCAATCGCCACACCTCTCTTTTTGCGTTCAGCACTGCCCGCTTCTGCGAGTAGAATACAGGCTCCATTACTTCAACGGATAACGCCATGCGCGATTTCTGGATAGCCCCTTCCATACTCTCGGCCGATTTTGCACGCCTAGGCGAGGAAGTCGACAAAGTTTTAGCCGCCGGTGCCGATGTGGTGCATTTCGACGTGATGGACAACCACTATGTGCCCAACCTCACCATCGGCCCCATGGTGTGCAAAGCGCTGCGCAAGTACGGCGTGACGGCGCCTATCGATGTGCATTTAATGGTGAAACCGGTGGATCGCATCATCGGCGATTTTATTGAAGCCGGTGCCAGCTACATCACTTTTCACCCCGAAGCTTCCGAGCACATCGACCGCTCGCTGCAACTGATACACAGCGGCGGCTGCAAAGCCGGTTTAGTGTTGAACCCCGCTACTTCACCCGATTGTTTGCACTATGTGATGGATAAATTGGACATGATTTTGCTGATGTCAGTGAACCCTGGCTTCGGTGGGCAATCATTTATTCCCTCCACACTCGACAAATTGCGCACCGTGCGCGCGCTAATCGACGCCAGCGGCTATAACATTCGCTTAGAAGTGGATGGCGGTGTGAGTGAAAAAAATATCGCAGAAATTGCCAAAGCCGGTGCGGACACCTTTGTCGCTGGCTCCGCAATTTTCAACAAACCCGATTACAAAGCGGTGATTGATACGATGCGATCAGCACTGGCATCTGTATAACCCCCCCCCAGGAGACATCGTCGTGAGCACTATTAAACCTTACAGTGAAAAACAGGAAAAATTTGGTACGTGGTTGATACGCAATATCGGCAAATGGCAGGTGGCTGTTTATCGCGCTACCGGAGGGCGGTTGTGGAATCGTTTCCTTGGTGCGCCGGTAGCGATACTTACCAGCACCGGACACAAATCCGGTGAAACACGTCGCACGCCACTGTTATTTCTAGAGCAGGGTGAAACGGTTGTAATTGCAGCATCCAAAGGTGGCATGTCAAAACCACCCATCTGGATGTTCAACTTACAGAAAAAACCCGAATGTGAAATCCAGATTGGTGCACGTAATCGCCCTATGGTTGCCCGCGTGGCGAGCGAAGCAGAAGAAAAAGAACTGTGGCCAAAACTCACATCCATCTATGCCGACTTTGCGGAATACCGCGTGCGCACAGAAGGCGTTCGCCACATTCCTTTGTTTGTGCTGGAGCCGCGTTGATTTAGTCGTCTATCACTACACGACAAAACGCACCGCGACTATCTTCTGCCCACCACTGAAAAACATCCAAGTTTCACTGATGTTACGGCCTGATATTCGCCGTCATAAACTGCTGCACAGCCTGCAAATCTTTGGGTAGTACGGTGCAGCGTTCTTCACGCGCAAACAAATCGCTCATGTGCGCGGGCAGCGGCGGATCTTGCGGATAACCTGCTTTGCGCACGGCTTCTGGAAATTTTGCAGGATGCGCGGTAGCCAAGGTAATCACTGGCAAATCTTTTGACGCGCGACACTGGCGCGCAGCTTCCACGCCTATCGCGGAATGCGGGTCGAGCAGATACTCACTTTCTGTCAACACTTGCGCAATGGTGTTGCAGGTTTGCGCATCATCCACCGCCAAGCTAGAAAATAGCTCGCGTGCTTTTGTAAAACGAGCTGCATCAATCGACACTGCGCCGTTTTTGAAATCATCCATCAACTTGGCAATCGCTGCGCCATCGCGGTCGTGCAATTCAAACAACATGCGCTCAAAATTACTGGAGATCATGATGTCCATACTCGGCGACAGCGTGTGCGCCAATTCCGTTTTTTCTAAACGATTGCCGCTCATGAACCGATGCAAAATATCGTTGCGATTGGTGGCAATGATTAATTGTGCGATTGGCAGCCCCATGCGTTTGGCCACATAGCCCGCAAAAATATCGCCAAAGTTTCCAGTAGGCACAGAAAACTGCATAGCGCGCTGCGGCGCACCCAGTTGCACGGCGGCATAAAAGTAGTACACCACTTGCGCCATGATGCGCGCCCAGTTGATGGAGTTCACTGCCACCAAAGGTTTGCCTTTTAAGAATGATTGATCGGCAAAAGAATCTTTCACCATCTGCTGACAATCATCAAAATTGCCTTGTACGGCGATATTGTGAATATTTGGCGCGAG
>CAZHQZ010000107.1:0-4944 GCA_964534675.1 uncultured Pseudomonadales bacterium
CGCATCTTCAAAGAGCATTTATTAAAGCGCGACATTGAACGCACCGGCCTGCGTTTTATTCGCCGCCACTGGGCGCACGCCCTGCACAGCATTTACTGGTGGTTGCAGTGTGCGTTTTGGCCAAGCAAAGAAAAAAATCCGCTGGTGCAGCAATGGCATAAACTCTTGGTGTGGGACATGATGGAACAGCCCGCACTCACGCGCGTTTTAGAAAAATGTCTCGATCCGCTGATCGGCAAAAGCGTGGTGCTGTATTTTTACAAACCGAGTGCAATTGCTGAGAGGAATGCCAAATGAGCGGTCCTTTTTTGAGCAAAGGTTTTTTTCCGCACGATTTATTGCGTCCGGCTGTGGATTATATTTTGGCCACGCAATTGGAAGACGGCTGCATTCCGTGGTTTACCGGCAGCTATGCGGATCCGTGGGATCACACCGAAGCGGCGATGGGTTTGTCGATTGCCGGTGAATACGCGGCCGCTGAAAAAGCTTATCAATGGCTGAAAAGCGAACAATTAAAAGACGGCAGTTGGTGGATACACTACCAAGATCGCACGGTAAAAAATGACGAGCGCCGCGAAACCAATTTCGTCGCCTATGTCGCCACCGGCGTGTGGCATCACTATCTCATCACTGAAAATTATTCTTTTCTGTGTGAAATGGCCGATATGGTGGAACACGCCATCCGTTTTGTCATCGGCTTGCAAACGGAACACGGCGATATTCACTGGGCGGTAGATAAACAAGGCAAAACCATGCGCGATGCGCTGGTGACGGGCAACGCTTCCATTTACAAAAGTTTGGAGTGCGCGCTCAATATTTTTACCGTGCTCGGTGAGCCAAAACCGCACTGGGAAAAAGCGCGCGAAAAACTCGGTCACGCGCTGCGCCACAAACCGGAGCGTTTTGATCGCACCTGGGAATCGAAAGCGCGCTATTCAATGGATTGGTTTTATCCCGTGCTCACCGGCGCCATCGACAACAAAAAAACGGCACTGCAACGTATCAATGCGCGCTGGGATGAGTTTGTGGTGCCGGGCATGGGCTGCCGCTGTGTGTCCGATCAACCGTGGGTGACCGTGGCGGAATCTTGCGAGTTGGTGATGGCGCTGCTCGCCGCCGGTGATCGCGCGCGCGCGGTGGAACTCTACAGTTGGCTGCACCAGTGGCGCGATGATGAAGGCGTGTACTGGACCGGCTATCAATTTGCAGAAGATTTATTGTGGCCGGATGAAAAACCGACGTGGACATCGGGTGCAATTTTGCTCGCCGCTGATGCACTGACTCATCACACCGCCGCCAGCAAATTGTTTACCGACGTGAATGTGTTGGACAGCGCCGAGCAGTTGGAACAGCAACTCGCCGCGCGGCGCAAGCAAAAAGATTGATCGCTAATTATCAATAGCGAATCAAACGGCTAACTGACGAATTGTATTTAGCATCTCCATAAACTCTGCATCGTGTTCTGTGGTTGCGGGTGGCTGCACCGCCACGCGATCCGCCACATCACCAAAACGCGCTTGCATTTTTTCTGGCAGTTCGCGGTAAGTGCCACTCAACAAAAACACATCCAACATTTCATCGGTAAATGCCGCTGCCATTTTGTCCCAACGCTGCGCGCGCGCGAGTTGCTGCAATTCCAAGCCCACATCCTGCCAGCCGTACAATTCCAAGCTAGCCCAGTACGCCGGCGTGGAAAATAAAAATGCCAGTGTTTGCCGAAATTGTTCTTGCGCTTTTTTGACTTCAGCGTCATCAAATCCGCTGGCCACTAAAGCATTGATACAAATGCGCGGTTTGGGTAAAGCGGTATCGCGTTGGCTGGCTCCTTGCGTCACACTCGGCAACACCACTTCTTGCAAATAGCGCCGCGCGCCGCTGGTGGGATGTGTGTGCAAGCCATCGGCGCAGCGACCCGATAGCGCCAACATTTTTTCGCCCACTGCACCCATCATCAGCGGCGGATTGGGTGCGTCGATAGTCCCTGGATTAAAAAACGGCTGCAAGCGCGTAAAACGAAAATGCTCGCCTTCAAAACGCAGCGCTTCACCCGTGCGAAAGCTGTGAAAAATCGCACGCAGTGCGCCTAAGTATTCGCACATGCCCGACACCGGCGGCAACCAGCGCGCCGAGAAACGCTCTTCGATATTCTGCCGAATTTGCGTGCCGAGACCCAATTCAAAACGCCCCTGCGACATACGCTGCAAATCCCACGCTGCCAGCGCCACATTCATCGGGCTGCGCGGAAACGCTACCAACACAGAAGTTGCCACCGTAATGCGTGCAGTCGCCGCGAGTGCTTGGCAAGACAGCAACAAACCGTCGTGTATCGCATCCGCGACAAAAATACCGTCATAACCCAATGCTTCTGCACGCTGCGCAAAAGCGCCTATGGCATCAAGGCCGAGATGTTCTGGTGTTGGTGCAAAAATTTCCACATCCCTCTCCCAAAAATAACTTGAGAATTACATGGGGCCGATGTCTTCCACATGCAAAGGAAATTGGCCGAGTTTTTTATCGGCGTAGTAATGATGCAGCGTGCGCCAAATAGTGCGGAAGGCCAGTTCGCGCCACGGAATCTCTTCTTCGTGAAACAGTTTTACTTCCAAAGATTCTTCCGTGTGTGCAGCGAATTGTGGCGCGGTTAATTGCGCGAGGTACATCATGTACACCTGCCCGATATGCGGCAGGTTAAACATGCAAAACAGCTCACCCATTTGCACTTGTGCGCCCGCTTCTTCCTCCGTTTCACGCGCGGCACCGGCGGCAACACTTTCACCCAATTCCAAAAAACCGGCGGGCAGCGTCCAAAAACCTAAACGCGGTTCGATAGCGCGTTTGCACAACAGCACTTGGTTTTCAAACACTGGCAAGCAGCCGGTGATGATGCGCGGGTTGTGGTAGTGAATGGTGGCGCAGTTCACGCACACATGGCGCTCGCGATTATCGCCCGCCGGAATTTCCAAGCGCACGGCGCTGCCGCAACTGGAACAAAATTTCACCACTGGCACATTCATGGCAACGCGTTCACTTATGGCAACAGCGATTCGCCGCGCCATAAATCGCTGAGCGTTTCGCGTTGGCGCACGGTAAACATTTGCTCGCCGTCCACCATCACTTCGGCGGCGCGCGGGCGACTGTTGTAATTAGAGCTCATCACAAAACCGTAAGCGCCACTGCCAAATATCGCCAACAAATCGCCGGCATCAATTACCAATTCGCGCGCTTTGCCGAGAAAATCGCCGGTTTCACACACGGGCCCCACCACATCGTAAATATGCGGGCGACCTTCGTGTTCGCGCACCGGCTCTATGCACTGCCACGCTTGATACAACGCAGGGCGAATCAAATCGTTCATCGCTGCATCTACAACAGCAAAATGGTGCGAAGGTGTGGACTTCAATAAATCCACGCGCGTGAGCAACACGCCGGCATTCGCCACAATCGAACGACCGGGTTCCACCAAAATTTTTATTGAACGATTACCCAACTGTGCGCGCAGCGCTTTCATGTAATCACTGGGCGTGGGCGCGGCTTCACCGGGGCGATACACCACACCCAAGCCGCCGCCGATATCGAGATGCTCCACCACAATGTTTTCTGCAGCGAGTTGATCGATCAAACCCAATACGCGATCCAGCGCATCCAAAAACGGCGTGAGTTCTAATAACTGCGAACCGATGTGGCAATCAATACCCTTGATGCGAATATGCGGAAGCTGCGCCGCTTCACGGTACACATCCAACGCTTCCAACATATCAATGCCGAATTTATTTTCGCGCAAGCCGGTGGAAATATAGGGATGCGTGTTGGCATCCACGTCAGGGTTCACACGCAGTGACACCGGCGCAATTTTATTCATACGCACTGCAACGGTTTGTATGCGCTGCAACTCCGCACGCGATTCCACATTGAAGCAGTAAATACCCACTTCCAGTGCGCGCGCAATTTCATCTTCGCGTTTGCCAACACCGGAAAACACCACGCCGGATGGATCGCCGCCCGCAGCCAATACGCGCTCCAATTCGCCTACAGACACAATATCAAAACCGGCACCCAAACGCGCCAGCACATTCAACACTGCGAGATTGCTGTTCGCTTTTACTGCAAAACACACACGATGATCGCAACCGTTTAAAGCATCCGTGTAAGCGTGATAATTCGCGGTGATAGCGGCGCGGCTGTACACATAAGTTGGCGTACCGTAGCGCGCTGCAATTTCCGTCAAGGTCACGTCTTCAGCGCGCAATTCACCTTGGTGACGCGTAAATGTTTGCAACTGCATGCTCATATTATGGTGTCTCTTTATCAGCAGGCGCGGCTTCGTCAGTTGTTGTGTCATCCATTGTTGCTTCATCCGTTTGTGATTCTGCTGCAGGCGGTTGCGGTGTCGCTGTCGCATTCGGGTCATCTTTTGGCAGATACAAAGGCCCCGTTTGCCCACAGGCGGCGAGCAGTACGGTTAACAAAGCGGCGGCAATCATGCGGGACATAAATAGCTCTCTTTATTTAGATCACAGGAAGCGGTCAGTATAAAGTAAACGGCTTAAGGTACACTGCCGCCATGAAAATTCCTGAACGCCTCAAACCGCTGATTGAAGACGGCATCATCGATGCTGTACTGCGCCAATTAAAAAGCGGCAAAGAAGCAGCCGTCTACCTCGTGCAGCGCGGTGAACATGTGCGCTGCGCCAAAGTGTACAAAGAAGCAGAGCGACGCAGTTTTCGCCAAGCCGCCGAGTACACCGAAGGCCGCAAATCACGCAACAGCCGCCGCGCGCGCGCCATGGAAAAAGGTTCGCGCTACGGCAAGCAAGAACAAGAATCCGCTTGGCAAACTGCAGAAGCGGATGCGCTGTATCGGCTGTCGGCCGTTGGCATGCGTGTGCCGCGCACTTACGGTTTTTTTGAAGGCGTGTTGTTGATGGATGTGATTGAGGATGCCGA
>CAZHQZ010000108.1:0-2848 GCA_964534675.1 uncultured Pseudomonadales bacterium
GTGCTAAAACCGTGATCGCCCACCAAAACAAAAATAGTATTTTTATACCAAGGTTCTTTTTCTATTTTTGCAAAAAACTGACCGAGTGCCCAATCGGCATAGCGCATCGCGGTGAGGTGGTCGTTCAATACACCTTGACCGGTAACAGGCTGTACCGGCAGTGGGCTCGGCATGGCATACGGCGTGTGATTGGATAAGGTTTGCAGCATGGCAAAAAAAGGTTTATCGCTATTGCCCGATAATTTATCTAGCTCAACGACCGAGCGATCAAACATGTCTTGATCCGACACGCCCCACGTCGGGTTGATAAACACCGGATTCACAAAATCATCGCGCCCGACAAATTTAGTGACATCTTGGTTTCTAAAAAATCCCTCTTGGTTGTCCCAAGAAAAAGAGCCGTTGTACACATAAATGTTTTGATAGCCCTCGCGGTGTAACAGCAAGGGCAAGCCAGAAAATTTGTGCGTTCCCTCCGGCTCCTGCATTAAATATTCATAGCCGGGGAGATTGGGAAAACAGGCAAAGGTGGCAAACATGCCTTGGTGGGTGTGCGTGCCATTGGAGAAAAAGCGCGTAAACAATAAACCCTGTTTGGCTATTTGATCGAATGCAGGCGTGATGCCGAGTGGATTGCCCAGCGCCCCCGTGTACACACCTGAGAAACTCTCCATCAAAATCACAACCACATTGGGTTTTTTCGCGTAGCGCTGTGCAATTTTTTCATCGCCTTGATGCGTGCGCAGTAGTGCTAAACTTTTGTCGCTCGATGGCGTGTCTTGTGGTGTCAAAAAGAGTTGTTGCGTGATAGCCGTTGCCTTTTCTAAAGGCATGGCATTCAGCCAGAAATTTTTATTGGTTTTGCCATTGCCTGTGCGCGTGGCTTTATACAGCGTAAAAATACCGTTGAGCCCAAGATGGTTGGCAAACAAGTTTTTGTCATGAAAGGCATCGCCCCAGCGCAGCGGCGGCCCTTCGCGCAAGGTACCGCGCGCGCCGAGCACTAGCAGCAACAAAACCAACGTGCTGCTGAAAATGCGCCACACAATAGGCGTAGCGCGATCAGACGAAAAAAACTTCTGCTCAATAGCGCACGCCCAGCAATCCAATAGGCGATAAAACCGAAAAATTAACCATGAACAAAACAACCACAGCAATAGGTATCGAAACAGCGGAAAGCCATTCCACAACATGCTAATTACGGTTTTGGGGTCTTGACGTATGTATTCAAAGACCAAACTGTTCAAGCGCTGATGAAATTCGCGATAAAAATCCAATTCAGCGATACAGAAAAAAATGGATACGGATGACGCGATCGACAGCCAAATAATCAAGCCCTTTCGCACGCCCGCAGAAGCAGGCAACAAAAAACCCAGCAGCAGCGGCACGCAGAAAGCGCAGACCACCATCAAATCAAAACGCAAACCAATGCCAAAGCTGGTCAACACCGCCGCGTGCGACAAGGTGCTAGCCAGTTCGGCGTTGTACCAATACAGCACACTGCGCGCTGCGGAGAACATGAGCATCAAGGTGAGCAGCGCCAGCAACATAAAACTGGCATGCCCTAAAACAGTTTGTCGCTGTAAACGCGGCATGCGGAATGTGTTATTCATGAAATTCCTTGCTGGCGATGAGTGACTGCTGCACAAAACGCAGCAAACGTGAACGACCTTGCTCGGCGACCAAGACAGCGTTAGCGCCGTCTACCAACACCGATTGCGGCGAGTGCAAATGTGAGGCAATAACATGAAAAGTTTTGTAATCGTAAAACCATAAACGCCCGTTATTGGTGACGTCTTCTGTAATCCAAATGCCTTTGTCGGTGCAGCGCAAAAAACCTGCACCTCTCATCGCAGCAGGAATTTGCACGATGTTTCCGTCGCGATATTCCATCAAGTTGGGATTTTTATTATCGACCACAAAAATGCGCTGATTTTTGTCTACGCACACACCTTCGCCCGCAGCAAAACCGCCTGCTAATACTTTTTCGCTGTAATGATCGTGTGGATCAATTTCTAGCAAGCGGCCGTTGGTGGAATCTTCTATCGTCAGCCATTTTCCATCGGCTGTTTCAGCAATAGATTCCGGTTTAGCCAACAGCATTAACGGCTGCACTTTGCCATCTTTCCACCACAATACCGACTGACCGGAATACTCTTGCGTCAAAATAATGCCGCCTTGATAAGGCAGCAAACCATCCGGTTTATACAGACCATCCGCCAGCACGGTGTATTTGCCGGCGGCTATATCCAGTTTGACTAACTGCCCGTGACCCGTATCACCCGGATGCTGTCTCGCTGACAAGGTGGCGACGATGCTGTTATCCGGCATCCGCGCCAGCGAAACCACGCGATCCAAATTGCTCTGCACCTCGCTGTACTGCCAGCCCTCGGCTGCCTTCACAGGCGCAAAGCGCAACCACGCCAACACGCCGTAAGCCAGCAGCGCCGCTGCGACCAGCACACTCAGAGCGATGCGACTACTTTTGCGACGGAGAACAGCGGGAATAGGCACGGGCAGGCTTCCAAGCAGCGTTGAAATGATGGCGCGGCATTTCAACAAGCCCTGTGTGAAATTATTGTCAATAAATCAACAAAGTGACGTCAGCGCGGCAGCTTTTCTGCGCAGAACTCGGCAATCGCGCTGCGAATTTTCTTTTCAAACATCGACAGCATCATGCCCAACTTGATTTCAATGTCCACTTGGTGCGGCTGCATGGTCAGTTTGCCGCTGGCACCGCTGCGGTGAAACTCAATGTGGCTGCCCTGCCAAGCGCTGCTGATCTGGTACTCATCTTGTAATTTCGCCACCAGCACTTCCAACACCGCGCGCGTTTCGCGTTCAGGCA
>CAZHQZ010000108.1:2948-4939 GCA_964534675.1 uncultured Pseudomonadales bacterium
GCGATGTGACGCGCTGCGCGCTGCAAATAATCGGCCAGCGCCCAGTGGTATTTGTAACCCAATTCCTCTTTTACCATTTGCGCCAGTGTCGGTGCCACGCCGCCTAATTGTTTGTGACCGAAGGCATCCACCGAGCCGGCATCGGCGAGAAAAGTGCCGTCTTTGTACTGCGCGCCTTCGCTGGCTACCACTACGCAGTAACCATTTTTCTGCACGGTGTCTTTTACGCGCTTCAAAAATTTGGCTTTATCAAAAGCAATTTCTGGAAACAAAACAATATGCGGCGCATCGCCCTCTTGCTCTGCCGCCAAACCGCCGGCAGCAGCTATCCAACCCGCGTGTCTACCCATCACTTCCAAAATAAAAACTTTGGTGGAGGTTTCACACATGGAAGCCACATCCAGCGCCGCTTCTTTGGTGGATACCGCCACATATTTTGCGACGGAACCAAAACCGGGGCTGTTGTCGGTAATTGGCAAATCGTTGTCTACGGTTTTCGGCACATGAATCGCTTGCAGCGGATAGCCCATAGTCTCGGACAACTGCGAAATTTTTAAGCAAGTATCCGCAGAATCGCCGCCGCCGTTGTAGAAAAAATAGCCGATGTTGTGCGCACGGAACACTTCAATCAAACGCTCGTATTCCGCGCGGTGTTGATCGAAACCTTTCAATTTGTAACGGCAGGAGCCGAAGGCGCCCGACGGCGTGTGTTTCAGTGCGTGAATCGTTGCCGCACTCTCTTTGCTGGTGTCGATCAACTCCTCGCGCAGCGCACCGATGATGCCGTTGGCTCCGGCATACACTTTGCCGATTTTGTCGCTGTGCGCGCGACAGGTTTCGATTACACCTGCGGCAGAGGCGTTAATCACCGCTGTCACACCGCCCGATTGCGCATAGAACGCATTTTTTTTAGTCGTCGATAAGGCGGCAGATTTTTTGCTGGCGGGCATAGGAATTCCTTGGGGTGATCTGAATCAAGAGGGGCGTAGATTGTGCTGCGCCATCTTACTGAAAGAGCACTATGGAGAAAATGGTGCTTGGCAATCTTGGGTTCGCGTGGTCTACTGGAACCGTCACCGAGATCGGTAGACAAGCAATAAGACATCTCAACCTGACAAAAGGAAATCTCTCATGATGAAGAAAATTGCAACGATCGCAGCCCTGTCTTCTGTCGCCCTGCTGGGTGGCTGTGCCGCGGGTTACACCCCTGTCAGCACGGGCTTAATCACCAACGTTAAAGGTCCCATCGTCGCCACGGAATACAGCGGCACCAGCAAAATGGGCACGTCTTGCGCCTCCACCATCATCGGTCTGGTCAACAGCGGCGATGCCTCTATCGCCGCAGCAAAAGCCAATGGCGGCATCACCAAAGTCTCTACCGTTGATTTCCACACACAGGGCTTCTATCCCTTCTTCGGTAAAACTTGCACCATCGTTAAAGGCGACTGATCCACTTGCTGCTCTACAAACAGGCTCCCGCGCGGAGCCTGTTTTCTTTTAGCTCTTCACTCCACTGGCACTGCTGCAGCAATCAGGGGAAAATAGCGCCCCCGCAACCGTACCGCCTCAGGAGCCACCGTGGACTTCGAATTCAGCCCCGAACAGCAGCAATTCATCGGCAATATTCGCAGCTTCCTCGCTGAAGAAGCCAAAAAGCCCTATGCCGCCGAAGTGATGAGCCCCGACCGCGAGGCCGATTCCATGCTGGCCGACAGCCCCGAGCGCCGCGCCTTCAACAAGCAGCTCGCCGCCAAACGCTTCCTCGGCATGAGCTGGCCAGTGGCATACGGCGGTCAAGCCAAAGAGGGTATTTTCGAATACCTCGTCAACGAAGAACTGGCTTCGGTGGGCGCGCCATTGATTGGCAAAGGCGTGGGCTGCGTGGGCAAGACATTGATTCGCCACGGCTCCGAAAAACAGAAACAAGAATTTCTGCCGCAAATTTTGAATGCGGATATTGAGTTTTGCTTGGGCTATTCCGAGCCTGGCGC
>CAZHQZ010000109.1:0-4875 GCA_964534675.1 uncultured Pseudomonadales bacterium
AATCCCGAATAGGCATGAACAACGTACCAGCGCTTGGTCATAATCCATTCCCTCTGTTAACCGATCACCACGGAAACAAGTTTTGCAAATGCAGCATCCAGTCCCCAAAGAACTAGCGCCATCAACACAACAAAACCCATGACCACTAAAGTTGTTTGCACAGCCTCCTGACGTGTAGGCCATACGATGCGGCGCGTCTCAACCACCGACTCACGCAACAAAGAAAAAAATGCACGCCCCTGCGCGGTCAACACCGCCACATACATTGCAAGCGCAGCAACAGGAACCAGAGCCAAAGCGCGATAAACAACCGGATAACTACCTGCAAAATGGTAGTAGCCGTAAATACCACCTATCACCATCAAGCCGACGATAGCCCACTTCATGCCATCCAACTGATTCGTCTGCTCTTTTGCGTTGCGCTCTTCAGTTTTGCTACTCATTTCACGCCTTTACTTCAACAAAAAACAGATCGTCAACTTTGGCAGGCCAGGAGGGACTCGAACCCCCAACACCCGGTTTTGGAGACCGGTGCTCTACCAATTGAACTACTGGCCTATAAACCGATCCGAAAAAAACAAAAAATAGAGCACTAGTAATAGCGCTCTATTTTCGTCTCAACACCAACTTTTTACTCAATAATTTTTGCAACAACACCCGCACCTACGGTACGGCCGCCTTCGCGAATTGCAAAGCGCAAGCCGTCTTCCATCGCAATCGGCGCGATCAAAGTAACAGTCATCTGCACGTTGTCGCCAGGCATAACCATTTCCACACCTTCAGCCAACTGGATTTCGCCAGTCACGTCGGTAGTACGGAAATAGAACTGTGGACGATAGCCTTTAAAGAATGGCGTGTGACGACCACCTTCTTCTTTCGACAACACGTAGATTTCGGATTCGAACTTGGTGTGCGGCTTGATGCTGCCGGGCTTGGCCAATACTTGACCACGCTCTACGTCTTCACGCTTGGTGCCGCGCAACAGGGCGCCGATGTTTTCACCCGCGCGACCTTCGTCGAGCAGTTTGCGGAACATTTCAACACCGGTAACGGTGGTTTTGGTGGTGGCTTTGATACCGACGATCTCGATCTCGTCGCCTGTTTTCACAATGCCACGCTCTACACGACCAGTTACTACCGTACCGCGACCGGCGATAGAGAAGACGTCTTCGATTGGCATCAGGAACGGCTTGTCGATGGCGCGCTCTGGCATCGGAATGTAAGTATCCAATGTCTCTACCAGTTTCTTCACGGCAGACGTGCCGTAGCCGTTGTCGTCTTTGCCTTCTACCGCCATCAGCGCAGAGCCGATGATGATGGGAGTGTCGTCGCCTGGGAAGTTGTACTGGCTCAGCAGTTCACGCACTTCCATTTCAACCAGCTCCAACAACTCAGCGTCGTCTACCATGTCCGCTTTGTTCAGGAACACCACGATGTAAGGCACGCCAACCTGACGTGACAGCAGGATGTGCTCGCGAGTTTGTGGCATTGGGCCGTCAGCGGCTGAACACACCAGAATCGCGCCGTCCATCTGGGCAGCACCAGTGATCATGTTTTTCACGTAGTCGGCGTGTCCAGGGCAGTCCACGTGCGCGTAGTGGCGCTCAGCAGACTCGTATTCCACGTGGGCGGTGTTGATGGTGATACCGCGCGCTTTTTCTTCTGGCGCCGCGTCGATCTGGTCGTACGCTTTTTTCTCGCCGCCCCACACTTCCGCGCACACAATTGTCAGCGCTGCGGTCAACGTGGTTTTGCCGTGGTCAACGTGGCCAATCGTGCCAACGTTTACGTGCGGTTTCTTACGCTCAAATGCTGCCTTTGCCATTGCCGTTTTCCTCGTTTAAACACTTGCCTTTAATACACAAACCCAATTGAGCTATGTAGAAATGGAGCTCATAACCGGATTTGAACCGGTGACCTCTTCCTTACCAAGGAAGTGCTCTACCAACTGAGCTATATGAGCCGCAACCCCTAAGCTCATTCAATTCAACTATCTGGAGCGGGCAGCGGGAATCGAACCCGCATCATCAGCTTGGAAGGCTGAGGTTCTACCACTGAACTATGCCCGCCAAACTTTATTACCCAACCACCTTACAGCGGCCTAATCTGGTGGAGAGGGCTGGATTCGAACCAGCGAAGCTTTCGCGTCAGATTTACAGTCTGATCCCTTTGGCCGCTCGGGAACCTCTCCGAAAAAGGGTCGGCCATTTTCCTGACGCCCTCAATACTTGTCAATGAATACCTTGCTAAATTTAGTGAAAATGGAGCTGGCGAGAGGAGTCGAACCCCCGACCGGCTGATTACAAGTCAGCTGCTCTACCGACTGAGCTACGCCAGCATTTTCTGTAATTATTCTCGGCACCCAATTACAGAGCGCGGCATTCTATTGAATGTCTATTGTGGAAGCAACCTTGCGACACTCATCCTTGCGCAAATCCAGCTTCGGATTTTCTGCGTGCAACTGGCCATAGAGTTCCTGACTAAAGCCGGCCACTTGGTCGGGGTAAATAGCGACCCAATTTTCAAGATAAGTGCGGGGATTGGTTTTTAGCAGCGCGTTATATCCCATTTGCACGATGGCTTGGCGGTGTTTTTCAGCGTTTTCCTGACTATCAAATATCCCTAACGAAATACCGTTTGCCAAATCTCCTTGGGGAATCAAGAAGCTGTCTATTTTTTTGCCTTGCAACTCCCTCAACTTGGCAATGGCTAAGTCTTTGGTGGGCTCAGGGCTTAAGTAGACCCAATAGTCTGGATTTCCATCCACTCGCAAGGACACATACTTTGCCTGAATTTGTAGCGCACCAAGCCGCGCCAACAACGCCTTTGCGTCGCCAGGCTGCAAAAGCGGCCCGAGCAAAGTACACAATGGGATATCAGCCGCCGCCTGTTCTGCGGTATTCGGCAACGGCGAAGCCGGTTGTGCAACCACTTCTGGCGTTGGCGCAACAGCGGTCGCAGCTACCTGCTCACGTAACAAAACCAATTTGGCACCCGGCATATTCTTTGCGCTAGATACCGCCTCTGCGCCACTCAAAGATTCCACATTGCGTGAATAGCTGTATCCCAACCAACCCCAAACAGCAAACACAATATTCAATAAAAACAACCCGATTACAGTCCAACGCACAGCCAGTCCTCACATTTACCTATCCGCTTAGCACACTATCACAGGCTATGGCAGCGCAATAGCCAAGCCATCCAACACCAAATCCGGTCGATACGTTTCCTCCATCGCCACAGCACGAGCCAACTCCAACCCAGCTCCGCCAGTAAAAAACACTTGACCATTCGGCCACCGCTGTAGAAACAAGCGAACGGCGCGCTCAACGGTAGCCAACGCAGCAAAACACGCGCCGCGCTGCACAGCTTCTTGCGTGCTAAGAGGAAGCAAGTCGCAATCCCTTCGAAACCGCGCTGCAATGTCGCACACGATCTGCCCCGTATCGCCCACCAATGCTGCCTGCATCATTTCCAACCCAGGGATAATATAGCCACCCACAAATTCCGACTGCTCATTCACTGTATCAATAGTGATTGCACTGCCAGCATCCACAACTAGTACAGCTTTTTTGCCTGACTCCATCCAAGCAGCAAGACAGGCCAGCCAGCGATCAACTCCCAAGGAATTTGGATTTTCATATTTATTTACAAGCCCCGCACAATTCAATTGCGAAATAGCAAACTCCGATCTAATCTGATATTTTTTTTCTAATGCGCGAGACACTTGCGACTTAATATCATTACTGGCAACACTGGCAATTTTAATTCTACTTAACGCACCGAAATCTTTTTCAAAAAATATAGCCGACCCATTATGCGAAACAACACCGCATACTCCCGCCAGAGTTCTCCACTTAATTCTTGAATTACCAATATCCAGTTCCAATACATTATCAAGCACGACGCAAGCTCACCTCACCCGATTTAATCACTTTACGCACTCCTTGAGCATCAACAATCAAACCGCCAGTTTTTGATATCCCCTGAGAAACACCAGAAAAAAAATCGCTGTCGCCCATTTTAACCACGACATTTTCTCCCAAAAAAGCGTCGTATTTACTCCATTCTCTTGCAGAAACTTGGAATCCATCACGCTCATGTGCGCGCACTTTTTTGATAACGCTCTCAATCAAAGAAGCAGCTAATCGGTTTCTTGAAATTTCAGTGCCAGCACTCGCAGACAGATCTACCCAAGACTGATCGACGCTTTGCATAGCGGACTCTGCACTGTAAACATTTAAACCCACACCGATAACAGCCCAGCACGGCCCACCCGCTTCGCCCATCACATCAATCAATATTCCACCCAGTTTTTTATCATCCAGAAAAATATCATTTGGCCATTTGATTTTAGAATTTTTTACCAAGCACTCTCGCTCAAGTACTTCTACAATTGCTAGTGCCACAGACAAACTTAAACCTTCCAGCGACTCTGCCCCCTGCTCAAAACGCCAGACCAGCGACCAATACAAACCAGCTCCCAGAGGACTGATCCACGCTTTTCCCCGACGCCCTCTTCCTGAACTTTGATGTTCAGCCAAGCACACAAACCCCGATGACGTGATGTGCCCAGTTTTAATTTTTGACATCAGATAATCATTCGTTGATGTCAGCGACCACACAACTTCGACATTGGGCGCAAAACCCAAAGCACGCTCATTCACATCAGTGTTAATTTGAGCGGCGTCCAAGCGCTCAAAAGGCATTAACAATTGATAGCCAACTCCCTTGGTGCAGGCAATTTGAAATCCCATTTCTTTCAGTTTGGTAATTTGTTTGCCAACTGCCGCTCTAGTAATACCGAGAGATTTCCCCAACTCGACACCTGAATGCGTCTTACCATCTGCCAAGAGAGTAATAATGCTATGCGGC
>CAZHQZ010000110.1:0-2396 GCA_964534675.1 uncultured Pseudomonadales bacterium
TTGCCGCGCGGCGTGGTGGTGGAGTTGTCGTTTGAATTTGGTGTGCCGGTGCGCGTGGGCGATCGTCTGCGCGCGGAGCAATCACTGCGCGAAGTGAGCGACATCAAAACCAATAAATTGGGCACGGGTCGCAATTGGGTGATTGATGTCACTTATAAAAATCAGCGCGGCGAAATTGCCGGCGTAGAAACACTGAACTTTTTTGGTTACAACAGGAGCTGATGATGGCTGCGCTCACGGCTGCCGCTGTACAAGTTGGCGATACTATTCCCGAATTGCACATCACGCTGTCGGCACAAAAAATTATCAGCGCCGCCGCCGCCACGCGCGATTGGCAGCCCATCCATCACGATCACGAAGCGGCGACCAAGGCGGGCTTGCGCGGCATTATTCTCAACTCACCTTCACAAGCCGGTTGGATTACAAAATACATCACCGATTGGGCGGGTGCGGCAGCAGATATCCGCAGCATGTCTTTTCGTATGAAAGATTCTTTCTGCCCAGGTGATGCCATGATTGTGCGCGGCGAAATCACTGCCAAAGATCAGCAGCGCATCACCGCCACCATCACCCTCAACTCAGACACCGCCGTAAAAACCAGCGCCACCGTGCAGTTCGATTTGCCCCACTAAACTTTGCCCTACTAAAAACGCTACAGCGACAAGCGTTTGAAAATAGTTTCAGGGATGTGGCGAATAATTAGCATGATGTATTGCCAAAACCACGGCGCGTAAATTGTGTTTTTCTTTTTCTGAATACCGTTTTCGATACACACGGCAATTTGTTCGGGCTGCGCCCACAGCGGGCCAGATTTATCCATGCCCGCTGTCATCGGCGTATCCACAAACCCTGGTTTAACGGTGAGCACTTGCACGGCATTTTTTGCCATGCGATTGCGCAAGCCTGCTGCAAACACGGTCACTGCTGCTTTGCTCGCGCCGTAAAAATAATTGCTCTGTCGGCCGCGATCACCCGCCGGTGAAGAAATCAGCACTACGCTGCCGGATTTGGTTTGTGCCATGCGCTCGGCAATCACACTGGCCGGCTGCAAATAACTCAGTGCATTCAAGGCAAACATTGTCGGCAGGGCTGCGACATTTTTTTCCAATTCGCGCTGCTCCGGCATACTGCCCTGTGCAAACAGCGCAATATCTACCGCTGCACACTGTGCATAAATCCGCGCAATCAAGGCGTCGTAATCCTGCGACTGCGCCAGATCTATCACATGGCAATGCACCTGCTGCGCACCGCGCGCCAGTAAATCCTGTTTCACGACTTCTAGTTTTGCATTGTCGCGCCCCAGCAAATAAAAATTGTCCCGCTGGGCGGCGCGCAAACGCGCCCAAGCCTGTGCTATTGCCGAAGTCGCGCCAAAAATAACAATGTTCATAGCCATCCTCTTTTTATTGTGATTACGCGCACACACGACGCCAAAAACTGGAAGAAAATTGTGGGTCGATATAGGGAATAAATTTCTCCACCTGTGCAAATCCCTCGCGAAATATCGCCGGTGGCATGCGCGCGTCTTTTGCCGGATAAATCGCGCCCTCGGCTTCGCTCACAATGGCATCCAAATCATTTAGCAGGTTCAGCGTACTGTCGCCCAAATTAGGAAAGTCCAACGCCAAGGTGTAGCCGCTGCGCGGAAAAGACAGCAGACCGGGCGAAGGCAAATCGCCAAACTCTTTTAACACGCTGAGAAAAGATGCCTGCCCAGATTGGGCGATACGTTTTAACAGCGCCTGCAAAGCGTCGCGCACATCGCGCGTCACTACGCACTGGTATTGCAAAAAACCGCGCGGCCCGTAAATACGGTTCCAGTGGTGGATGTTGTCCAGCGGATAAAAAAAAGCGTCATAGCTTAAGCGGGCAGATTTTTTTCTGGCGCGCAGTTTGCGGTAATACAGGGCATTGAACGCGCTGACGCTATAGCGATTGAGCACATATGGCGGAAACGTCAGTGGCACAGATAACTTTTTCCCCTGCTGATGCACAGTGGGTAAGGTATCGCTCTCACAGTGATTGGCGCGTGAAAAAATGCCGCGCCCCAACGCGCTGCCAGTGGCTAAACAATCCAACCACGCCACGCGATAGCGATGCGTTTCACGCGACTGCGTAAAATGCTGCAAGCAGTGGTCGAGGTTGTCGCATTGAAACGAATCGTCACTCACGAACGCGTTTTTGACGGGGATCAACCGCAATTCGACCCAGGTAATCAAGCCTGTCAGACCCAACCCGCCGATCGTCGCAGCAAACAACGCAGCGTTTTCAGTTGGGGTGCACAGCAGCCGTTCGCCATCACTGCGCAATAACTCAAACGCGGTGACGTGCCGACCAAATGTGCCGTCCACCACATGGTTTTTGCCGTGCACATCGTTGGCTACCGCGCCGCCGAG
>CAZHQZ010000110.1:2496-4788 GCA_964534675.1 uncultured Pseudomonadales bacterium
ACCCACAAATAGCGCGGGCTGCTGTACAGCGCCATCACATTCGGGCTGTTGATATACAGCGCCAATACCAACACCGCCATCATTGCACTGGCAGTGCCTAAACCGGTTAGCACCGGAATATCGCTGGTCCAATAGCCGCGGCATTGCGCAGGTTGATTATCTAATACTTCAATGGTTAGCAATTCAGACACTCTTTTCACTATCGCCAGACTGAAGAAAATGAAACCAGAAAAAGCCAACAGCCAAAATGAAACTTCTACGCCAGTTGCCAAGCCACCCGCCACCACGCGCAACGTATACAGACCCGCAAGAATAGCGACGTCTAAAACAGGAAAGTTTTTCAAACGCATGCTGTACAAATTGGTAATGACCAAATACGCCATCAGCGCGCTAGCAAAGCTTAGCGGCAAAAAAGATGCAAGAAAAATGGCGCAGGCTGCCAGCAATAAAACCAGAGTCAAACCATTGGGAATGGAGAGCTCACCGCAAGCAAAAGGGCGTTTGTGTTTGCTGCGATGCTGTCGATCTGCGTCTAAATCACCAATATCATTGATTACATAAGAGAGCGAGGCACTGCAACCAAACGCCAGAAAAGCCAGCAGTGTGTTCTGTAGTAAGGAAAATTCTAAAGCCTTGTGTGATGCTAACAAGGGAATGAATACCAAAATATTTTTTGCCCATTGGTGCAATCGCACGGCTTTTAACAAAGACTTTAGTGTCAGACCGCGCTTTAAATCATATTGATGATTGACCGAGAATTTTTGAGCGGCCATTTTTGCAATTCTAGGGGATGCATTAACCACCCACACTTCATTCGAGCGCTCCCAAACAGGCATATCAACCGCATCATTGCCCGCGTAAGAAAATGCTTTTTCGCCAAAAATTTCTACTAATTTGGCAGCTTTTTTGACACCAGTTAAGTTTTGTCGATCATCCGTCGCATAAACGGCGCTAAAAATGCCGAGATAATCAGCAACGGATTGCGCCACCAGATAGTGCGCGCCGGTCGTCAATACCAGTTGGCGGCCGGCGGCGTGCTCTGAGCGCAAGCACGCAAGAAAGTTTTGGTTATAGGGCAACCATGCGGCGTTCAACTGGCAGCGTGCCGCCAGTTCTCGCTTTAAAACGTGCTTACCTTGCATCAACCATACGGGCAGCCAAAACAGCAGCCATGGTTTTTGTTTTAATACGCGCACTAATAGCTCATGCAATGTGTCGGTCTTTAGCAGTGTGCCATCTAAATCAACACATATTGGGGTTTTAAGCATGTAACATCCTATGGGTTTCTTATTTTGTATATGCAGGTTTGTATTCTAGCCACAACATTGATAGCAATCCTACGAAGATAGAAAACCACAATGTCGCGACACGGCAAATGAGTGAAACCACAAAAGCGGCGGAAGCGTCTAAACCCACGGCCATCAATAGCGCCGCCATGACGACTTCCGTCCCCCCCAGACCACCCGGCGTTACAACGCCTGCCATCATAGCCAAGAAAAACATGCCCATCAGAACAATAACGTTGGCTTGCGCGCCTAATAAAGTAGCTAACCAACTGAACCCATACGCTTCTGCGCACCACGACACCAACCCAAGTACTATAGAAAAAAACAAAACGCGCCAAGACATTAAGAGTGCTGTTTTTTCAAAAAACGCGGGCACGCCGGCAAAGAAATGGCGCAGAAATTTAGGGGAAATACCTTCCAAGCGCGCGCAAATCATCAAAAAAGGTTGAGGTTTGTTAACCGCTATCACCACGGTCAGCAAAAGCAATAGCATCGCCCAGCCCACTAGGTGATATTGAGGGAAGTGCATTAGAGCGGCCATCGCCATTATCAACGCCACCACTAAATCGGTTAAGCGATCGACAAATAACGCGGCGAAGGAGTGTGCGTTGTTCACGTTGTGACGTGTATTGAAGTAGACGCAGCGAATTGCCTCGCCCGCCTTGCCCGGCGTTGTTGTCAGCGCAAAACCAGCCCAGTAGCACGCCATTCCATCAACAAAAGAAGGTTTGTCTCCTAAATGCCGCAGCAAAGCGTACCACCGCACATAGCGCAAAAAATAATTACACAGCGATAAACTACACAGAAATACGACTCCTCTCCAGCCTATAGCTTCAATGGCGGCGGCTATTTTTTGCCCATCATTGATTCCAGCCCAGATACCGTATCCAATAACTGCAACCACGATGGATAAAATTAAAAACTTGTAGCGCTGCAAACTATTTCCCTAGAAAAATGAGTTTTATGGTTTTTAGTCGCGAAAATTATTAAATTGCAGCGGCATGGC
>CAZHQZ010000111.1:0-4786 GCA_964534675.1 uncultured Pseudomonadales bacterium
CTGGTTTACAGCTTCGTCACTGACGATTTTTCTCTGCAATACGTTGCCAACAACTCCAATACTTTATTGCCTGTGTACTACAAAGTAAGTGCGACCTGGGGTGCACATGAAGGCTCATTATTGCTGTGGTTGTTGATACTCAGCTTGTGGTCCGCCATGTTTGCTCTGCGCTCTCATAAACTGCCTATTGTTTTGCGCGCGCGCGTACTCGGTGTGCTCGGTTTCATCGCCACAGGTTTTAGTGCGTTCACGCTATTTACGTCCAATCCGTTTTCGCGCAACTTGCCTTTTGTGCCGCCAGAAGGCAGTGATTTAAATCCACTGTTGCAAGATTTTGGTTTGATTATTCATCCGCCGATGCTGTATTTCGGCTATGTGGGTTTTGCGATTCCCTTTGCCTTTGCCATTGCTGCTTTACTAGAAACAGGCGCGCCATTGCGCAGCTGTGTGAGCAATGAATGGACGCGCTGGGTGCGCCCTTGGGCCAATACCGCATGGGCTTTTCTCACCATCGGCATTGCGCTTGGCAGTTGGTGGGCGTACTACGAATTGGGCTGGGGCGGCTGGTGGTTTTGGGATCCGGTAGAAAACGCCTCGTTCATGCCTTGGCTGGCTGGCACTGCATTAATACATTCCTTAGCCGCCAGCGATAAACGCAAATTATTTTCCAGTTGGACATTACTGCTCGCCATTTTTGCTTTTTCACTTAGCTTGCTCGGCACATTTCTTGTGCGCTCTGGCGTGCTGACTTCTGTGCATGCGTTTGCCAGTGACCCCACACGGGGCTATTTTATTTTGGCATTTCTTGCCATCGTGATCGGCTGCTCACTCACGCTGTTTGCGTTTCGTGCGCCTACCACACCCTCAACCGGCTACCACTTTTTTTCGCGCGAAATGTTTGTGCTACTCAATAGCTGCATCATGGCGGTGATCTTGGCCACTGTGTGTTTGGGCACGCTGTATCCGTTAATGGCAGATGCGATGCACTGGGGGAAAATTTCAGTCGGCCCTCCCTACTTCAACAGTTTTTTTATCCCACTAATGTTTTGTGTGTTGTTGCTGCTCCCCGTTGGCGTACAACTGCAATGGCACGATAAACACACATTCCGCGAATTATTTTTTCTGTGGATGAAAAAACCGGCTATCGCCGCGCTGCTGTTTGCACCGTTATTGGTGCTGGCGCTGGCGCTACCTTTTTCTGCTTTGGCTGTGCTCACCGCATGGTTGGGTTTGTGGGTAGTGATTAGCACACTGATGGATATTCGTCACAAACTGCGCTACGCTCACACGCCGCTGCAAGGTTTGCGCGCCTTGCGTGCGAGTTATTGGGGTATGTGTTTGGCACACATCGGCCTTGCCGTCACTGTGATGGGCGTTGCATTCACCTCTTTAGCGAGCGAACAACAAGACATTCGCCTTGCGCCAGGCGAATCGGCAACGCTGTCGGGTTATCACTTTAGCTTTGAATCCGTTGCAGCGAATGATGGGCCAAATTACACCTCGCGCCACGCCGTATTTCGTGTAATTGCACCCAACTCCGAATTGCATTTAATGCAGCCAGAAAAGCGCACTTATCTGGCCTCAAATAAAGTGATGACCGAAGCAGCTATTTGGCCCGGATTCACACGCGACATTTACATTTCTATGGGTGAAGCACTGCAACCCGAACTCGGCAACGCCAGCCCTTGGTCACTGCGCTTGCATGTCAAACCTGCGGTGCGTTGGATATGGTTGGGCGCTATTTTAATGGCACTAGGCGCTGTACTCGCAGTGCTGGATAAACGTTATCGCAACGTACATGCACACGAGAGAATTTGAGAGCATGAAAAAACGCCTCGCACTATTTTTACCGCTACTGGGGTTTATCGTACTGGCTATTTTTTTAATGCGCGGCTTAACCTTAGACCCCAAAGAAATGCCCAGCGCACTGATCAATAAACCGTTCCCTGCTTTCTCACTGCCTTCACTCATCACCAGCGCAACACTCACTGAAAAAAATCTGCACGGGCAAAAAATGCTCGTGAATGTGTGGGCGACTTGGTGCATTACTTGTCGCGTGGAGCATCCTTTTTTGATGAAACTCGCCAACGAAAACATTCCTATTTACGGTATCAGCTATAAAGACAGCGACCCGGCTGCAAAAAATTGGCTGAAAGAAAAAGGCAATCCCTACCGAGATGTGATTGTGGATGCCGAAGGTAGATTGGGTATTGATTTAGGTGTATTCGGCGCGCCAGAAACTTATTTTGTGGATTCTGCGGGAGTGATTCGTTACAAACACGTCGGCGACATCAATCCACAAAATTGGCAGGATGAACTCCAAGCCGTGTGGGAAAAACTGCCCTAAATTTTACTCATTCACCGAAGGCGCCAAAGTGAAATAAAACGTAGCGCCCTGATCGACCTGCGCCTCTGCCCAAATTTCACCATTATGGCGATGCACAATGCGCGCCACCGTCGCCAAACCAATTCCCAAACCGTGAAACTCATGGTCACTGTGCAGGCGCTGAAACGGTGAAAACAGTTTGTCCACATATTTCATATCAAAACCGGCACCGTTATCGCGCACAAAATACACCCAATCACCATTGCGTAAATGTACACCCAGCTCCACCTGCGGACTTTCAGTTTTACTGCTGTATTTCCAGGCATTGCCGAGCAGGTTTTCTAACAGCACGCGCAGCAAATCGTGATCGCCATTCGCGACTAAGTCATCCGCGCGCACAAAGGTAACATCGATATCGCCGTGGCTATTGCGCAACTCCTCAACAATCTCATCAGCCATTTCTGTCAAATTGACTGTGGTGTAACGCATGTCTTGGCGCGACACACGCGACAAATGCAATAAGCTATCTATCAACGTACCCATGCGCTGACTTGCTGCGCGAATTCGATTGATGTAGTTGCGCCCTGTGTCATCCAACTGTTTTCCGCAATCTTCCAACAAGGCGGCACTGAAACCATCAACAGAGCGCAGAGGCGAGCGCAAATCGTGTGAAACAGAATAAGTAAACGCTTCTAACTCGCGGTTTGTGGCGCGCAACTCACTGGTGCGCGTGTGTACTTCTTCTTCCAAGTGTTCATTGGCGTGCAGCAAAGCACGGTTTTGCAGCTCGATAGTATCCAACATGCCGTTGAATGCCTGCACCAATTGCCCCAGCTCGTCTTGCCTATCTGTGCGCGCGCGCAAGGAATAATCTTTGAAACGGTTAATGGTGTTCGCTATCTGCGCCAACATTAACAAGGGCGCAGAAATAAATGCCTGCACTTTGCTGGACAGCACGATAGAAACCATACTGACCAACAACACAATCAAAATCATGACCACGCTAAATGCTAAAAAACGTTGATCCAATGCATCCAGCGATACACGCAAATGCAATTGACCAATCTTTTGTGAGTCTTCCCAAAGAATGGGTTGAATCAAATCCAAATACCCTTCTTGAAAACGCGAAATAAAGTTTTCCGAGGCCAAACAATCCACACCAGGAATAACATTGCCTGAATCATCGGGCGGTTGGTAATAGCCGCGCAAATACATTGCCACCACTTGCCCACTTTCATTTTTAATACAGGCAGAAATAAGTGTGGGATCAATACCAAAACTTTGTAAGTTTTTGCGTGCGTCAAGCACATCGTTATATGCAACGGCATTAGCACTGTGGCTGGCGACAACACGCGCCAATAATGTTGCTTGATGCACTAAATTATCGCGATAGGCGTAGCGGTCATACATAACAAACGCACTACCAGCGAGTAACAGGCCCAAAAAACTGATGCCGCAAATCATCAGAATGAGCTGTTGCTTAACTGGAATACTTTTTAGGCGATCAATCACAGGCGTTGAAAAAATAAGTTGTAGGCCTGCCCCAGTATGCTTTGCGCTCCCTCCATGTGCAAATGATGACTGCCGGCATGCACGGACCAACTGATCTGCGGCAGTGCCAGCAATCTCTCCGCGTAATCGGGATACGCCAGTACCAAGCCCTGTTGCGCCAAACGCAACTCAGTAGGCACGGCAATCGCGCGGTAACAGGCATCCATTTGCTCCGGTGTCAGCCGCATCAGAGAGGGAATACGCAAACGCGCATCGGTGCGCCAACGCCATTGCCCATCATCACCCTGCACAGCATTGCGCTGCGTAAGCAGTTGCGCGGCTTCTGCCGAGATAGAAAAACCGTGGCGCTGCCTTTGCTGTGTCATGTCATCCAAGGAGGCGTAGTAACGCGCAGGTTTTGACGCATTTTCTGCACGCAAAGCATTGGCTATTTGCACGGGCGTTTGCGTGACCTCGGTGGTTTGCGCCCACAGCCCGTCAATCAAGCCCAAAGCGGTGATGCGCTCTGGCATGGCTGCAGCCAATAACGCCGCAATAATTGCGCCGCGCGAATGCCCTAATAGTCCAAAACGCTGCCAGCCAAGCTGATCGGCCACGGCGAGAATTTCACGAAAATCATCCCAAATTAAATAGCTCGCATGTGCAGCGCGGTGGCTACTCATGCCGTGTCCCGCCATGTCCAATGCCACCAAATCCACATTGGGCAGATGCGGTGCGAGCAGAGAAAAACTTTCGCTGTTATCCAACCAACCGTGCAGCGCAATAACAGGTACGCCACCGCGATGCCAACGCTGCGCAGCTAAACGCAAACCCAGCACATCAAAAACAATTTGTTCAGCCTGTGTTTGATGTTGCATCGGTGGATGCCAACAGATTGGCGCGATATTCCACATCGCTGTTGTTGTCGCTGCCCATTAAAGCTGCGCTAGCATCGGCAATGCTTCTGCC
>CAZHQZ010000112.1:0-4782 GCA_964534675.1 uncultured Pseudomonadales bacterium
CGCGCTGGATAAGGCTGCACAAAATACTGCGCCATCACTTCATTCACTAGCGCAAAGTGCGCGAGATCGGTGAGAAAAATATTGAGCTTGACGATGTCTTTCAAGCTGCCACCAGCGGCTTCACATACCGCAGATAGATTCTCAAACACTTGCGTGATCTGCGCGCGCATATCGCCATCAACCATTTGCATACTGGCAGGGTCTAGTGGAATCTGCCCCGATAAATACACCGTGTTGTTCACTTTAATCGCCTGCGAATAAGTGCCAATGGCCGCAGGTGCTTTTTCGGTTTGAATAACGGCTTTGTTAGTCATCGTATTTCCAGTAACAGAAAATTAAACGGTTTAGTTTTTTACGCGAATGGTACGCACCACCGGCGGTAGCGTGCGAATCTTGCGCATGATGTTGGCAAGGTGCAAGCGGTTGCGTACGGCGATAGACAAGGTAATCACACGGAAGCCAGCATCTTTTTCTTCCAGCGCAATTTTATCAATATTGGCTTCCATATCGGTAATGCGCGTCGCGAGTTGCGCGATGATGCCGCGCTCGTTGTTTACTTCCACGCGCACATCCACAATAAACTCACCACTGACATCGGGCGACCAATTCACCATCAAACACTTCTCTGTGTTGTCACGAATATCGGCAATATTTTTGCAGGTGTCGGTGTGCACGACCAAACCGCGTCCAGCGCTGATGTGGGCAATGATCGGATCGCCAGGAATAGGGCGGCAACAGCGCGCGAAACTGATTACCGCACCATCGGCTACATCAATCATCAATGGTGCTTGCGCACGCCGCGCTTGTTTGCTGTTGACGGCTTGCTGGTGTTCGTCCGACACCAAACGCTTAGCCACCACATACGCAACGCGATTGCCCAGCCCGATGCCTTCTAAAATATCGTCAAAGTGTTCAACGCCAGCCTGTTGCAACAATTCTTGAATTTTTTCTGGCGCAATATTCTCCAAACTTTGTTCCATGCCCAACAGCGCTTTTTCCAATAGGCGACGACCTAAATCTATCGACTCGGTATGGCGTTGCGTTTTCAAAAAATGTCGAATAGCGCTGCGCGCCTTGCCAGTGGCAACAAAGTTTAACCATGCCGGATTGGGTTGCGCGCCAGGTGCCGTCACGATTGTCACTACTTGCCCACTTTCCAAAACTTGCGACAGCGGTGCCAACTGGCGATTGATGCGGCAAGCGACGCAGGCATTGCCAATGTCGGTGTGAACTGCGTAAGCAAAATCCACTGCCGTAGCGCCGACTGGCAATTCGATAATTTCTCCCGTAGGCGTGAAGATATACACTTCATCGGGAAACAAATCAATTTTGACGTGTTCGATAAACTCCAGCGAATTGCCGGTGCTTTTTTGAATTTCTAATAAGTTGCGTATCCACTCACGCGCGCGCACCGCACCGGCGGGTGGTTTATTTTCATCTTCACTTTTGTACAACCAATGCGAAGCAATACCGCTCTCTGCCACCACATCCATTTCGCGTGTGCGAATTTGCACTTCTATCGGCAGACCGTGCATGCCAATTAAAACGGTGTGCAGCGATTGATAGCCGTTGGTTTTGGGAATGGCGATGTAATCGCGGAACTCGCTGTGCACGGGTTTGTACAAGCTGTGCATCACACCGAGTACGCGATAGCAAGTATCTACGCTGTCCACCACAATGCGAAAAGCGTACACATCCATAATGTCGGAAAAAGATTTGTGTTTGCTGCGCATCTTCATGTAGATGCTGTACAGGTTTTTTTCGCGCCCCATCACTTCGGCAACATGTCCTTCCTGTGCCAAACAGCGTTTGATGTTTTCTTCAATTTTGTTGACGACTTCTTTGCGATGTCCGCGCGCGGCGCGCACCGCAGCGGCAATGCGCGATGCCCGCATAGGGTACAGTGCTTGAAAACCCAAATTCTGAAATTCCACACGCAAACCATTCATGCCGAGTCGGTTGGCTATCGGCGCGTAGATTTCGAGGGTTTCGCGTGCAATGCGGCGGCGCTTTTCCGGTTTGAGCACACCGAGCGTGCGCATGTTATGCAGGCGATCCGCCAATTTAACGAGGATGACGCGAATATCCTTCGTCATCGCCATAGCCATTTTCTGAAAGTTTTCTGCCTGCGCTTCTGCTTTGGAGGTGAATTCAATTTGTGTCAGTTTGCTGACACCATCCACCAAATCAGCAACGGTGTCGCCGAACTGCTCGGCCAAGGCATTTTTGCTGATGCCCGTGTCTTCGATGACATCGTGCAACAGCGCGGCAATCAGGCTGTGATGATCTAATTTTTGATCTGCAAGAATGCCGGCAACAGCTAGCGGATGGGTGACGTAAGGCTCACCACTGCGACGCGTTTGACCGTCGTGAGCCTGTTCGGAGTAGTAGTAGGCGCGGCGAACCTGCTGCACCTGTGCGGAGGGTAGGTAGGAAGACAGCCTGTGGCAGAACGTATCAATAGTTTGCAATCAGACCCCCTCAAAAACCTCAGTCGGTGTCGTCGTCGGGCGCGTTGACGTTGTCGTAAGGGCGCTCGGTCAGATGCTTGAAACGGTCTTCCAAAGGCTCTTCCAGCACTTCAGGAGTAATCAAACCCAACTCGATTTCACGCAGCGCCACAACGGTCGGTTTGTCGTTTTCCCAAGGCACTAAAGGCTCGCGCCCTTTTACGGCCAGTTGACGTGCGCGCTTTGCGCCCTTCATCACCAGCTCAAAGCGGTTTTCAACGTGGGGGAGACAATCTTCTACAGTGATTCGAGCCATTGCTAAACACCTAACGGATGGAGCGATGCTGAAAGCCGGAAAACCTTGCCCTCAGCGCGGTCTGCCAGTTTACGCAAAGCGCCTAATGCTCACAAGGCTAAGCCCGCTCAACGCAGTTGAAACTCCGCGCACAGCGGGCGGTGATCCGACAACCGCTGCCAGTGCTGCCCTGCCTCGCAGCCCGCGCTGACCAAGGTGAGATGGCGGTAGTAGATGCGATCCACGCGCAGCAGCGGAAAGTGCGCGGGAAAGGTTTTGGGCAGAGCGCCGGTGGCTTCCTGCGTCGCCTCGCGCAGACCCCAGTGGCACAAGCCGCGATGCACTTGTCGATTCCAGTCGTTGAAATCGCCCGCCAACACCAGCGGCGCGGTTGCTGGAATATCTTCCAGTAATTTTCGCAAATGCGCGGTTTGATAGCGGCGCTCCAGCGACAACAGCCCCAAATGCGCGCACAGCACATGCACGCCGTCTTCGGTAACGGCGTGCAACACGCCGCGCTGTGACAAGGGCAGCACACTGATGTCGTGATTCGCGTAATGCGTAAAAGGCACTTTGCTCAAAATGGCATTGCCGTGATGGCCGTGATCGTAGACAGCGTTTTTGCCGTAGGTTTTGTAATTCCACACTTGATCGGCGAGAAATTCAAACTGCACGTCTATCCACTGCTCCATGCGCGCGGCGTAACGCTGATTGGTTCCCACCACTTCTTGCAAACAGACAATATCCGCCTGCGTGGCGCGAATCGCTTTGCGAATATCTTGCAACACCAAGGCGCGATTGCCCATCGCAAACCCTTTATGAATGTTGTAAGACAACACGCGCATAACACCCACTCACAACCAGTAGCGCAGCAGGCGCGGAATTTGCCCCACCACCAATAGCCAAGCATAAAAGCGGTTGATATTTTTTTGTGTGATTTGCCTGCTGGCTCCCAAGCTGACAAGAAAATCGTCGGTGATATGTTTTTTAGTCTCTTCAGAAAAAATCTGCACGTCCAACTCAATATCGTGCAGCAGGCTTCGGTGATTCATGTTGCTGCTGCCTATCAGCACATCGTCATCCACCACCATTAATTTGGTGTGCAAAATACCTGCTTCGTACTCGTATATTTTGATGCCAGCGCGCAGCAGATCGTCATAATAAGTACTGGACAGCGCTGGAAAAAACTTTACATCGGAATACGCCGGCACCAGCACGCGCACATCGACACCGCGCCGACTGACTTTTTTCAGCGCGCGCACTAAAGATGGGACGGGAGAAAAGTAGGCGCTGACGATCCAGATGCGTTGTTTAGCGGCATACAGACTTTGCAGCATCACGCGCAAGCGGCGGCGACGCAGCAATCGACTAAAATTAGTGACCGGATGAAATAAAAAACGCGGCGATAATTTTTTCTCATCATCAAACCACACCGCCTCAAAAAACTCTCGCAGCAACTCGCTGCGTTCGCCCGTAACGCGCACGCCGCAGTCTTTCCAATCCATGCCGCGCCCGTTGCTCTCCATGTGATCGTCGGTGATGTTGTAACTACCTATCCATGCGCGATAATTGTCGATCAAACACAGCTTGCTGTGCTGGCGATTATTGACTCGCAACAAGCGCTTAAAAAATCGCCAGAAACTTTCGCTGCGCTCTAACTGACTGGACACCCACGCCCAAGGCAGCGGGTGATAAATATGCAATTGCGCGCCGCTGTGTGTGAGCCTTGCTTGCAAAGTGGTCACAGCACTGGCCGAACCCACACCATCCACAATCACGCAGACGCGGACACCGCGCTCAGCCGCCGCACACAAGGCCTGCAACAGCGGCTCGCCCACAGTATCCAAGGCAAAAATATAGGTTTGTAGATAAACTGTTTGTGTGGCGCAGTTGATGTCTGCCAACAATTCCGCAAACCATTGTGAGGCAGAAAAAAAGACCTGTTCAGAATCCCATACCGGCAACGGTTGCAAACCCTGTTGCCGAATTTTCATATCAAGCTAGCGCCAAAACCTCGGTCACTAACTTGCCGATACC
>CAZHQZ010000113.1:0-4733 GCA_964534675.1 uncultured Pseudomonadales bacterium
CGAATGTTTTCGCGGCCGCGCGCTTCGTACAGACCGCTAGGAATATCCCAAGCGTAGTAGCAGTCTTCGGTATAGCAATCCGCCAAGCAACGCCAATCACCGGTGGCTTCTGCCTTCTCATTGGCCTGCAACCAAATTTCCATGGTTTTTTCTAATTCTGCGCGTGAATAAGCCATACCCTGCTCCCGTGTGCTAGTGAAAAAATTATAGTACAAGCTATAATTTTATTGTCAACACCAGCAATGAAGCAATGAGATACGAGGAATGACCAACAAGACTGTTTCGCGCACCAGCGAAAAAACCCGTCAGGCGGTACTAGCGGCCGCCATTCACTGCCTCTCCAGCGAGGGCTACCACCGCGCCACCAGCAACCGCATTGCACGTGAGGCAGGTTTGAGCTGGGGCGTGATTCAGTACCATTTTGGCGACCGCGCCGGTATTTACCGTGCGGTGTTGGACAGCATCATCGCTGCCTATGTCACCGAATTGGATGAATTAGCACGAAGCAGCGCCGGCAAAACGGTGCGCGAACGCCTAGATCTATTGACCGAGCGTGCTTGGCAGCTGCTCAACCACCCCGCCTACCTCGCCACCATGGAATTGCTGTTGAACTTACCACGCGACCCAGAACTCGCACTCAACACACAGCCGTATGTGAAGCGCTGGTCGCTGCGTATGGCACAACTGTGGCAGGGCATTTTCCCCGAGTTCCCTGCCGACCACGCGGGCAGTGCCGCTGCGCGGCAGATTTTCTTCGCCGCCTTGCGCGGTTTTGTCGATAACCGTTTGATTGGCCAATGGCCGAAACGCAGTGCGCCGGAAGCGGTGTTTGCCGCGCTGGTGACGGCGTGCGAGGGTTTGTTGGTGCAACCAACAACCTGACTAGATCAAGCCAAAATACCGCTCAAAAAATATCTGCAACTTTTCTAGCACGGTTTGTTTTTTTGCAGCGTGATCGTTGTTTTTGGAGAAGCGTGACACCGGCGGCAAAATCTGCGCCAGCGCCGTGCCCGTAGTGGGAATAGCACCATCGCGAAATGCATTCTCAATAAAATGGTGTGCCGCTGCAGGGTGCAAATTTTCTTCTGCGATGAGCTGCTCCAACTCCTGCGCTTTTTTTGCCGCCACAAACGCCTGCCACTGTGCATCCACTTTCGTTGTGGTTGTCACTGAATCAACAAACTGTTCGATCAACTCTTTTTTGTTGCGCAGCGATGGGCTGGCATTGACGGCGCGCGCGATCGTGGCACGAATTTCTTTGTTGCTGTTCGCTCCCTTTTCTTTGAGGTACTGCTCCACCAGCAGCAAGATGTAATCCACATTCACTTCTATTTGTTTGATGAGCTCGATTTCAAATACCACATCGTCGTTGATACGCTCTTTGTCTGCCTCCGCTGCTTGGCGAAACACCGTATGCAAATCTTGATAAGTACCGAGATAATTTTGAAGATCACGATCAGCCAGCATTTCATCCGCAGCAAACTGGTCGAAACTCACCAAAATGTTTTTCAAGCGCAATATGGCACCAAACAGCTTGATAAACTCTTTTTGTTCTGCCTCGCCTACGATCAACTCCCCTGGAGTAAATCTATCTAATAGGACACTCACGAGCCGCTGGTATTCAGAAAAATACTCGGTATACGGTTTTAACAGCACAATGCCTTTGGCATCTTTATTGCCAAATAGCTGTAACGCCTTCTTGGTTTCCTCCTCCAGATTGCGAAAAGAAACGATATTGCCGTAAGTCTTTACCGAATTAAGAATGCGGTTAGTGCGCGAATAGGCTTGGATCAAGCCGTGGGCTTTGAGATTTTTGTCCACCCACAATGTGTTTAGCGTAGTGGCATCAAAGCCGGTTAAAAACATATTGACGACGATCACAATATCCAACTCGCGCTGCTTTAGGCGCTGCGAGAGGTCTTTGTAATAATTTTGAAACTTGTCTGCTGAGGTGTCGTAATTTACCGAAAACATCGCGTTGTAATCTTGAATAGCGACCTCTAAAAAATCGCGTGAACCTTTATCCAGCGCATCGGTTTCAAAGGCTTCTTCGTCCAACAAACCATCGTCGTCCTCTTCGTTAGCGGCAAAACTGTAAATCAAACCCACCTTGAGCCGCTGCGCTTTGGGCAAGGCTTGCTGCTGCTCGGCAAACGCCGCGTAGTAGCGTTTAGCGGCATCAATGGAAGCGCAGGCAAAAATAGAATTAAAGCCATCTAGCCGCTTACCATCGCGCACATAACTGTTACCGCGCCGTGTTTTTTGTGAAAAATGCTCGCGAATATAGCTCACCACTTGTGAGATGCGCTGCGGTGCCAGCAATGCGCGCTCGGTATCAATGGCGGAGACTTGCTTGTCTTTAATACTCGCTTGCATTTTGATGGTGTTGATGTAATCCACACGAAACGGCAACACATTTTTGTCGTTAATCGCATCCACAATGGTGTAGGTGTGCAGCTTGCCGCCAAAGGCTTGCTCGGTAGTGCGCCGCAGTATCTTGCTACCCGCACCCGCATTCTCGGCAAAAATTGGCGTGCCGGTGAAACCAAATAAATGGTAGCGCTTGAAGGCGTCGGTAATGTCTGTGTGCATATCACCAAACTGACTGCGGTGACATTCATCAAAAATTACCACCACATGCGCGTCATATACGGGGTGTTTTTTATTTTTGGCAACAAAACGCGACAGTTTTTGAATAGTCGTGATGATGATGCGCGCATTCGGGTCTTCCAACTGGCTTTGCAGCACAGCCGTGGAGGCATTGGAGTTGGCCGCACCCTTTTCAAAACGCTCGTACTCGCGCATGGTTTGGTAATCCAGATCTTTTCTGTCCACCACAAACAGTACTTTGTCTATCTCTGGCAGTTTGCACGCCAGTTGTGCGGCCTTGAAACTGGTGAGCGTTTTGCCAGAGCCAGTGGTGTGCCAAATATAACCGCCAGCCTCTACCGTACCGAGTTGTTTATGGTTGGTGGCGGTAGCAATGCGCTGCAAAATACTTTCCGCCGCCACAATTTGATACGGTCGCATCACCAGCAGTTTTTTATCGACATCGAATACGCAATACTTGGTAATGATGTTTAATAAACTGTGTTTAGCAAAAAATGTTTTGGTAAATCCCGTTAATTCTGTGATGGGTTTATTTTTTGCGTCAGCCCACCAACTGGTGAAGGCATAGCTGTTGGATGTTTTGTTTTTACTGCGCTTGCCGGATTGCTCTTTCAAATGCCCATCGCGCACGGTGTTGCTGTAATACTTGGTGAGCGTGCCGTTGCTCACCACAAATAACTGCACATACTCGAATAAACCGGAACCCGCCCAAAAACTCTCGCGCTGGTAGCGGTTGATTTGGTTGAACGCTTCGCGGATATCCACGCCGCGCCGCTTCAATTCGATATGCACCATCGGCAGGCCATTCACCAACACCGTTACGTCGTAGTGGTTGCTGCGCAGCCCTTCCACTTCGTACTGGTTAATCACTTGCAAGCTATTGTTGTGGATGTTGGCTTTGTCGATGAGGTAGATATTTTTTATCGTGCCATCGTCGCGCTTCAGAATTTGAATGTGATCTTCTTGGATGCGCGCGGTTTTTTCCAAAATGCCATCGTTGGCGCTGGCAATACAGGTGGAGAGAAAAGCATCCCACTCTTTGTCTGTAAAGCTGATGTTGTTGAGCTTTTCCAACTGGCGACGAAGATTACTCAGCAGCTCGGTTTCCGAGGTGATAGGCAAATACTCGTAAGCCTGCACCTGCAACTGTTGGATGAAGGTTTTTTCTAATTCCGCTTCGCTTTGATAAGCCGTTTCCCGCACACCTTCAAACAAAAACTCAGCCACAACGGTGCTCTCGTTGGAGAGTGCGATGGGTTCAATACGGTAGGGGGTGCTGTCTTCGCTCATGATGTAGTTGTACTCCTTGCCGGATGCAAGCTATCTAGCTCCCATTGCGCCGGATTGTTGTCGATGTATTCCCTGATGCGAAGCAGATCGGCATCGTTGCGCACAACGTGTTCGTAATAATTGCGTTGCCACAATCTTTCGCCTGGCGTACCGCGCAATTGATTAACATATTTTGTCGATGTTGTTTTGTACGCACCAATCAAACGACCAATCGATTTGCGTTGCATCGTAGGGGCGGTTCGCGAACCGCCCAAATCAAATTCTGTCGCATCACCCGTAAGGGCGGTTCGCGAACCGCCCCTACCATCGTCGGCAATCACAATGATTCCATGTAGATGATTTGGCATGATCGTCCATGTATCCAATTCAACATGGTCGTATTGTTGCGCCAACCATGCCCATGATTGGGAGGCAATTTTTCCTGTATCACGCAAGCGCATGATGCCATCCACGATTTCACCAAACAGGCATTCACGGTTTTGCACGCAGATCGTGACAAAATACGCCCCAGCTTGTGAATAATCGTAACTCGGCAAGCGAATGGAACGGCGGTGATGGAGGCTCGGATCAAATTTCATTGTTCCTCTGTCCGCCCAAAATCAAATTCCATCGCGCCACCCTTACGGGCGGTTCGCGCATCATTCGTACGGGTGGTTCGCGCATCATTCGTACGGGCGGTTCGCGCATCATTCGTACGGGCGGTTCGCGAACCGCCCCTACCCATGTGCCACTTCCTCAAAACTCAGCAGGCGGTCGCGGTAGTGTTGGTACTGCTGGCGGCGGGCTTCTAGCTCAGCTTCTAGCTCAGCTTCTAGCTCAGTAAAAGTATCCAA
>CAZHQZ010000114.1:0-1348 GCA_964534675.1 uncultured Pseudomonadales bacterium
CGCTCTGGCGCAATATCTCCCATCGCAGCTAAAGCATGGCGATAAATAGTCGGATTAGGTTTTCTCATACCCAACTCGCTGGAATCAAAAACACAGTCAATCAATACATCTACCGGCATTAATGAACGCCAACCATCGCGAAACTCGTGCACGTTGTTAGTGATGATGCCCGTGGCATAGCCAGCTTGTTTGACGGCTTTCAGCAAATCGACCATAGGTTCGCGCATTAAATTGCCGCTCGCCATACGCACCAGCAAATCCAGTGGATCAACCTTCAAACCCTCACGCTCACCCAAAACAATTGTGCGTGCTCTCGCTTCATCAAAACTGATTTCACCGCGCTCTAATTGATGCCAAGGATGATCGGTATCTTGATGATACGCACCAAACATCAGCTCAGAAAACTGCGCAGTATCCACACCCATTTCTCTGGCCATGCTTTCCACAGCAGCGAAAGGTGACTCGGTAAAAACGCCACCAAAATCAAACAGCACCAGATCAATTACGCGCGGAGTTGTCATAACAATCAGTTAATTGCCTTGCCTTCTTGCCAATAGCGATCTTTCATCAAGCGTTTTTTAATTTTCCCAGTTTCTTCGCGCGGCAATTCTTTTTCAAAATCAATGCTGCGCGGGCATTTAATTGGGCTGATTTTCGTGCGACAGTATTCAATCAATTCCTTTTCCAGCGCTGCACCTGCTTCTTCCCAGCGCGCCGGTTGCACCACTGCCTTCACTTCTTCACCCATTTCTGCATGCGGCACACCAAAAACTGCCACATCGAATACTTTAGGATGAGTGATTAAACAATCTTCAGTTTCTTGCGGGTAGATATTCACGCCGCCAGAAATAATCATGTACGACTTGCGATCAGTTAAAAATAAATAACCGTCTGCATCGAGATAACCGACATCGCCAATCGTGGTCCAACCATCGCGTATCGTGATGGATTTCTTTTTATCTTCATCGCCGTGATAGTCAAAGCTGGCACCTTTGGAACAATAAATGGTGCCAATTTGTCCTGTCGGCAATTCCTCGCCCGTCTCGTCATCCACAATATGCACTTGTGCATCCACACATTTACCGACCGTTCCCGGATGCACCAACCATTCTTGCGGGCTGACCATAAAAATACCGTTGCGCTCGGAGCCGGAATAAAACTCCCACAACACCGGCCCCCACCACGCCATGATTTGTTGCTTCACTGCTACTGGGCAAGGCGCTGCGCCGTGAATCGCAAACTTCATACTGGAAACGTCATATTTTGCGCGCACAGCTTCCGGCAATTTCAACAAGCGCACAAACATGGTGGGCACCCATTGGCTGTACGCAATTTTGTATTTTTCAAT
>CAZHQZ010000114.1:1448-4724 GCA_964534675.1 uncultured Pseudomonadales bacterium
AACTGTCCAAAGGTAATGGTTTCACCCGTGCTGGCCATAATCACAGCGGGATGTTTAGGGCGATTTTTTGCGTGAAAATTAGGATGCAACATGGCGACAATTCCTATCAGGTTTTTGAAAAAATATTACAACGCAGGTTCATCTGGCAGCGTATGGTGACTAAAGGTGAGATATTTATGTCCCAGAAAACTGCTGAACATAGGCACGCCCATACCAACAATGTGTGCCACTTCTTTTGGATACCAATTCCAATCAATGGAGGGAAACAAATGATCGGCCAATACCACGCTGACAATCAGCGTTTGCGCAATCGCAGCCAGCGTCACAAAAACAAATAAAGCAATTTCCTGCCACAGCGGGCGAATGCCCTGACCAAAAACTTTGTGCTGGTACATAAAAAAAGCAAACACAGTACCGATAATGTACGCAATCACAATAGCGTAGGAATAACCGACATAAGGATCCAACATCAAACGCGCCGCAAAGTTAACGGCTGCCGCTGCCAAGGCAGAAAAAAAGAATCGCAAAAATTGCCGCGATAAAAATTCAGCTAGCAGCTTTTGTAAGGCTCGATTCATGCCTGTGACTCACTAACAAACCGTGCCGCCATATCTGCCAACTGGTTTCCCATGCGGATACTGTCTGTGATAGCGCGATCTTGCGGGTAGTAGTAACTGGTGTCTGCCATAAAAAAACCCGCAACGGGGCTTTGCATAGGCGGCAGCGTGCTGAGATAACCAGGTGTACAAACGGGTTGCGCATAAAAATAGCGCGAGATGTGCAGCGCCTTGATCCAGCTTTCATCAAAATTGGGATTTATATCGCGCAAACACTTGATGGTTTCGCTGCGAAATTGTTCGCTGTCCCAACTGTATTTCACATGGTCTTGCGGCATGTAATAGGGAATGTAAACCACCGTATCTGGCAATGGATTCAGATTCGTGTATTCAATAATACCGGGGATGCCGTACTGCGTGTCGGTGATGTTTAACCAAAAATAAGGCGTGAGTGACTGCTTTAATTTCAGCTTGACCGTCACCACACCCACATTACGAATTGCCGCTAATTTTTGCAAATCTTCCTGCGACAAATCTGGCACTATGCGCGCAACATATGGCAGTGGAATTGTAGAAATCACCGCATCAAAGCGCTGTAATTTCCCCGCTATGAGCACGCCTTCAACAGCACCGTTGGCAATTTGTACTTTGTCGATAGGCGTTTCCACATGAATATCACCACCTTTTTCTCGGATAGCGCGTTCGATCGCATACAGGAACGCATCCGAACCGCCCTCCAAATACCCCAGCTTTTCCTTAAATAAACTCTCTCTACTGTGTGCCACGCGTTGCACCCGTGCCGCTATCCACGCCGCAGACACTTCATCTTTGAACTGATAAAACTTTAGGGACAGCAACGGCTCCCACAGAATTTTATACGCACGCTCACCCAGCATATTTCTTAGCCAAGTTGTTGCTGTTTTCTTATCCAGAGAAGAAAAATCTTTCAGGTGTTTGCAGTACATCACCTGAAAGGCATAGCGAATTTTTTCCAGCAAGGACAAGCCAGGAAATTTTAATAACGCAACCGGCTCTCCCCAGTTGTGCAGCTTCTTCTGATGAAACAAACCCATGCGGGTATTGACCCAGCGCAGCCTGTCTGCCATGCCAAGCTCTGCCAATAAATCAAAATAGTCGTAGTCGGTTGCACACAGAAAATGAAAAAATCGCTCAATCGGAAGACCATCAAAATCAAACGAAGCAGACATGCCGCCCAAGCGATCACCTGCTTCAAATAAACTCACCTGATGTCCCTGCTTCAACAAATGCCATGCAGCCGCCAAGCCCATCGGCCCACCGCCCAACACTGCTATTTTTTTGTTCTCATTTGTCATGGATGGCTTCAGCGTTTTACAACAATTTTTGAATAAACAGGGTGAGTGAAAGTTTCTGTGATCGCTTGCAGAAATGGCGTTGGCCTTACGCCAAACTCTCGCTCAATATCCACGCCTACAAAATAATCCCCCGCCGCCAAAGCATGCAGTTGCGCGCTGGTAAACGGTGGTCGCCGCATAATTTTTGCCGCCAGTTGCAACAAGGCATCAAAAAAACCAAATGGAATTTTCAGAATCATGGTACGCAAGGCTTTCACTTCCTTAATAGCTTTAACAATGGCGATGTAGTCTACATCCTCCCCACCGACGATGTCATAAGCCACGCCGACCCTGCCGCTTTCTAAGCAAGCTAATAACACGCGGCAAAAATCGCGGTTGTACAGCGGTTGCCGCAGAAACTTTCCATCACCTGGAATTGGGAAAATGGGCGTGCGCTCCATAAAGCGCGACAACCAACCAAAATGCTTGGGATCAAACCAACCGAACATCAAGGTGGGGCGCAAAATGCAATGTGGAATGCCAGATTGCTTGACTAGATTTTCTTGTTCGCGCTTGGTGCGTGTGTAGGCATCATCCGCTACGGAATACAAAACCGACGAGCTGACGTGCAGTAGGTACGGCACCTTGTGTTGCCGGCAAGTAGCCAATACATGCTGTGTGGCGGCGATATTGTTGCGCTCAAATGTTTCATCATGCACAGCGGTAATTTGTGCGTGCAGTTGAATCACCACCTCCGCACCAGCAAAGCACTGTTGCCAATCGCCCGCTTCTGCCAAATCCGCACAGTATGTTTGCAACTTCGGATTCAGTTGCGCCGCTATCGCCAGATTTTCTGCGTGGCGATCTATCGCCACTACGTTGCGATAGCCCTTCTCGTGCAACAGCAACAACAGATTCTGCCCCACCAAACCGGCCGCACCAGTGATGACAATTTTGCTCTGTAGAGAAAGCGTGGGCATAGCGATCAAATCAAGAAAAAGCGAGCCATCATGCCGAAAGCCTACGCCAAATTCAACGCAACAAAATGCCACAAATTCAATAGCTTGCACTTTGAAAAGTGGTTGCCCCGCTCTTTGAATACATGGTAGCTTGACCAGCATCAAACCCTAGCTCGACACTTGCGCGGCACAATGCTGCAATCTGTCGCTGAGAATAAACCATGACTGCCATCGCGCCTTTTACCCTGACCCGTCAGCAGAAAAATTTCTTCGATACGTTTGGCTATCTAGTAATCCCAGGCTTGTTGAAAGACTGTATTGACGATGTATCAGCTATCTTCAATCAACTGTTTGAGCAAGATGCGGCAGAAATAGTCGATTGGCGGCACGAGGCGCACTACATGAAATCGCGCCGCTTTTTGCTGCAATTTATCGAGCGCTGTCCAG
>CAZHQZ010000115.1:0-4668 GCA_964534675.1 uncultured Pseudomonadales bacterium
AGGTGCAGGCGCTTTTCTGCGATTAGTGCTGTAGCAACTCGTAAGCTGCAACAACTGGATGCGGCGGTGACGCTGGAGTTTTTGCGGTCACCGCCTGGCAATCGGCTGGAGGCGCTAAAGGGTGGTCGCGTTGGGCAGTACAGTATGCGTATCAACGACCAGTGGCGGTTATGTTTTGTGTGGACGGAAACCGGCGCGGAGCAAGTTGAAATTGTGGACTATCACTGAAAGAGGTCACTATGAAAAACGGTATGCGTCCCATTCACCCCGGTGAAATTTTGAGAGAAGAATTTTTAGTGCCGCTGGGCATGAGTGCTAGTGCGCTAGCTACGGCGCTGCATGTACCTGCGCCTCGTATCAACGATATTGTGCGTGAGCGCCGTGCTATCTCGCCGGATACTGCCTTGCGTTTGGCTCGCTACTTTGGTGGCGATGCTCAAAGTTGGATGAATTTACAAGTGGCCTATGATTTGCGTATAGCGGAAAAAGCTGCGCTCAAGACCATCAAGCAAGAAGTAAGAGTGCGCTCAGCCTAATTTTAGATAGTTGCGAGCGGCGCTTTAAAAGCTCATCTGGTGAACTTGCATGGTTCTACTATGAGAGGCAGAAATCTCAGAGGAGCATGCCATGAATCGTCGTCATCTTTTGCGTTGGTTGTGCGGAAGTGCTGCGGCTTTGCCGCTGGTAGGTCGTGCTGCGGATCGCGTACCGCTAGTACACAGAATACTGGTGCTGGATAGCCGCATAGCAGGATTTGCTTATTATCACGGCTCAAATTGCCTGCAACAGCTTGCAGTGGGTGATGCTCTAACTGTATTGCGCGAGCCTGAAAATTCTCACGATGAAAATGCTGTTGCACTGTACTGGCAGGGAAAGCAGTTAGGTTATGTGCCGCGTGTGAGTAATCGAGCGTTGAGCCGTTTGTTGGATGAAGGGCGGCGCGTGCAGGCAAATATCCGTGTCGTGGATGCGGATTCACATTGGGAGCCGCTGCATTTTGAGGTGTATGTACTGGTATAGCCGCACATACAAGGCTCATCTAGTGAGCTTTTGATTGGTTAAACTGATCGCTATATCTTGCTGAATGCTAGGAGTGTGTGATGAGTGTTTCAACTGGAGCTATTCCCGTTTTTTACACACCAAAAATGCTGGCAGATTCTTTGTCGTTTTCGCCCAGTTCTATGAAGCCTGAGAAGGTTGTGGATGCTTGGAAGCAGCTTGGTATTCCGCTGGATATTTGTGAGCCAGACCCTGTTTCTGTCAATGAATTGGCATTGGCGCATGAGCGAAGTTTTGTAGAAGCAGTGCTTGCTGGCAATGCGAAAAATGGATTTGAAAATGAAGATTTGAAGATTGCGTTTACCTTGCCATACACCAGTGGTTCCATGCGCGCTGCGGCGTTTGCTGCGCTGGAAAATGGCGCGGTGGCAGTGTCACCTACCTCTGGGTTTCATCACGCGCATTGGGATATGGCATCTGGCTTCTGCACCTTCAACGGCTTGATGGTGGCGGCGCAGTGTTTGTTGAAAAAAGGCAAAGCAAAACGCATCGGCATTGTGGATTGCGATTATCACTACGGCAACGGCACGGACCACATTATTGACGAGCTCAATCTATTGAAAGAAATTAAACACTTTACAGCCGGCAAGTCATTTCACTACGCAAAGCAACGCCAAGAGTTTTTTGAATGGCTGCATGAGGTAATGGTGTTTATGTCCGATTGCGACATTATTTTGTATCAGGCAGGTGCGGATCCGCATGTTGATGATCCCTTGGGTGGTTTTCTCACTACAGAAGAAATGTATCAACGCGATTTGTTGGTGTTCAAAGCCTGTAAACAGCGCGGCATTCCTATTGCGTGGAATTTGGCGGGTGGGTATCAATTATTGGATGACGGAAAAATGACTAATTGGGAGGCGTTAACAGAAATTCACAGCAACACCATGAAAGCTTGTTGGGAAGTTTTTGGTAGTCAATAAAAGAACCTAACTATCCAGTCAACTTCTGCAACAAAGTTTCTACCGCTGCAAATCTCGCTTCCGTTTCTTCTAAATCGTCTTTAATCACCAAGCGTTTGCCGTCTTCCAATTTGTAGCGCGTGGGATATTGTTGAATCAATTTCACTAATGCAAACGGATCGACGCGAGTGTCGCTGGCAAACTCGGCGCGCAAACCGTTGGCGCTGGCTTCTAATTTGTCGATGCCCAGTTGCAACACGCGCAAACGCAGTGCAGCTTGGCGGAATAGGTTTTTAACCGCATCGGGCAGCAGGCCAAAACGGTCAATCATTTCCACTTGCAGGTCGCGCAGTGCATCATCGGTTGTGGCGCAAGAAATGCGGCGATACAACACCAAGCGCGTGGCGGCATCGGGCAGGTATTCGTCGGGAATTAAAGCGGGGATGCGCAAATTGATTTCGTTTTGTTGCACGCCGGTGATATTGCTGCCGGCGGCTTTGCCTTCCTGCAGGTTTTTCACGGCGCGTTCCAGCATTTCCATGTAGAGGCTGAAGCCGATACTTTCAATTTGTCCGCTCTGTTGTTCACCGAGCAATTCACCCGCGCCGCGAATTTCCAAATCGTGATTGGCGAGTAAAAAGCCAGAGCCGAGTACATCGGCATGACAAATCGCTTCCAATCTTTTTTCGGCATCTGGTGTCATATTGCGCACCCCTGGGGTGAGCAAGTAGGCGTAGGCTTGATGGTGTGAGCGCCCCACGCGACCGCGCAACTGGTGCAGTTGTGCCAAACCAAATTTATCAGCGCGTTCGATAATGATGGTGTTGGCATTGGGTACATCAATGCCGGTTTCGATAATCGTGGTGCACACCAACACATTGAAGCGCTGGTGATAAAAATCACTCATCACTTTTTCGAGTTCACGTTCACGCATTTGCCCGTGACCGACCACCACGCGCGCTTCTGGCACCAATTCTGCAATGGTTTGCGCACAGCGTTGAATGCTGGCGACATCGTTGTGCAGAAAATACACCTGACCGCCGCGCAGTAATTCACGCAATATGGCTTCTTTTATTGTCGCATCGTCGTAAGCGCGAGAAAATGTTTTTATCGCAAGGCGGCGCGCCGGTGGGGTGGCGATGATGGAAAGATCGCGCATACCGGCCAGCGACATATTCAGCGTGCGCGGAATGGGTGTGGCGGTCATGTTGAGAATATCGACTTGCGCGCGCATGGCTTTCATGCGCTCTTTTTGCTTCACGCCGAAGCGATGTTCTTCGTCGATCACCAGCAAGCCCAGATTTTTGAATTTCACATCGTCCTGCAATAAACGGTGCGTGCCAATGATGATGTCGATCTGGCCATCGGCGACTTTTTGTAAAACAGCTTCTTGTTCTTTGGCGGTGCGAAAACGCGAAATCGTTTCTATGCGTACCGGCCACTGCGCAAAACGGTCGCGAAAGTTTTCGCCGTGTTGTTGCGCCAGTAGTGTCGTCGGCACCAAGACGGCCACTTGTTTTTCATTGAGCGCGGCGAGAAATGCTGCGCGCATCGCCACTTCGGTTTTGCCGAAACCGACATCGCCGCACACCAATCTGTCCATGGGTTTGGCGGCTTGCATATCGGCAATCACGGCAGCGATAGCGTTTTGTTGATCCGGTGTTTCTTCAAAAGGAAACTCGGCGGAAAATTGCTGCATTTCAATATCGGGCAGGGCGAAGGCTTCACGAGAACGCGCGGCACGGCGAGCGTGAATTTCCAATAATTTGGCGGCGACATCTTCAATTTGTTGCGCAGCTTTCGTGCGCGCTTTTTGCCACTGTTCCGAGCCGAGTCGGTGCCACGGTGCTAATTCGGTATCCGCGCCGCCGTAGCGACTGATTAAGTGTAAAGAAGTAACAGGCACATACAGGCTGGCATCGCCGGCATAGCGCAAATGCAAAAACTCGCCAGTGGCACCACCAATATCGAGATTGATTAAACCGTGGTAGCGCCCCACGCCGTGTTCCAAATGCACCACCGGCGCGCCAATCGACAATTCATTCAAATGTTTGATGGCGTTGTCGGCGGCATCGACTTGCTGTTTGCGCCGCCGCTGCTGCAACACTTGTTGGCCAAACAATTGGCTTTCCGAGAGCAGCAATAATTTTTCAGTGGGCAACCACAGGCTGCGATCCAGCGAGGCTTGCGTGAGCTGCGCGGGTTCGCTGCCGTTCAGAAAATCTTGCCAATGCTGTGCATTTTTTAGCGGCAGTTGTTGCTGCGAAAAAAGCGTATGCAAGGCTTCGGCGCGACCAGCGGATTCTGCGCACACCAGCAAGCGCGTGCCGCTGTGCTGTGCTAAAAACTGTTGTAGCGGCGCAAGCGGCTGCGTTTCGCGTGCGTGTAGGGCAATGTCTGGCACAGGCTGGCTGCCGAGGTCGGCGGCGCTGGCATCCTCAGAAAAACAATCAATACCGGCAAAGTTTTTCAAACGCGCAAACAATTCTTCGGTGGGAACAAAGGCTTCATGCGGTTTTAATAGCGGGCGGTATTGTTCGAGATGTAAGCTGTCATAGCGCGCACGAATATCCAGTTGATATTTTTCAGCGGCGTCGTGGATATTGCCGGCCTGTGCAATCAGGCAGTTGCTCGGCAGGTAATCCAATAACTGCGCGCACTGCTCAAAAAACAGCGGCAAAAAATATTCCGCGCCGGGCGAGGCAATGCC
>CAZHQZ010000116.1:0-4615 GCA_964534675.1 uncultured Pseudomonadales bacterium
CGGCGCATATCGTCCAGTCTATCAACATCGTCCAGACATTGTGAGAGAGAAAGTGCGCACCCTGTAGCATGCGACCAAACCCCAGTACGCTGCCGAGTGTTATTGCAAAAATCAGCGCTTTTTTGGCTTTGGTGGCGTTTTTATCGCGAAACAGAAAAAAGAATGCTAAAAAACTGAAGCCTGCTGAAGCGTGACCGCCGGGCCAGCACAATCCTTTGTTTTTAACGGCGGGTGCGCGTGGAGACATGAGTGAGGAATAATGTTCAACACCGCCGTAGCGATCCAAACTCCACGGGCATTGCACGGCTGTTGCACGTTTCAAGGGTGGCATAATGCCGGTTGAAATACCCATAGCGAGCAAAATATAGATCATTTCACGCCGATGGCTTTTGAGCCAAGTGGGAATAAAAGAAAACTTACAGTAACTGGCTATCAGCCCGAGCAAAGCCAACACAGGGACGGTATAGAGCGCTTGTTTGACGCGATCATGCAAAATATCTTCCAGAAAAAAACTTTTTTTGCCGATAAAGCCAACGCCGTGGATATACAGGTGATCGGCAATCCATAAATCCAGAGAAACAGGTTCAAATACCATCAACAGTGCCATTAGCAATACAGGTACGCCAATAAAAAGTGTTACCTCTTTGATGGTGACACCCTTTGTGACAAGTGCGATAGGCGTGCATTGTGCATTGGTGTTCATGGCGTTTTCTCGTTGCTGGCAGATGTGAGTAGCTGCCAATCCAGAAAATGTTTTTTATAGGCATCGCTGGCCAGTTGATAGTAGGCGATAGTGCGCACTACCAAGGGGTCATCCTGCGTGGCAGTTACTTCACGGCTTTCGCCCAGCGCATCTTCGTGTTTTCGTATGATTTTTCCAGGGCTGAGGATGGCAAGGTCTTTGCCGTCAAATAGACCAAGGTGTTGGTAATTTCCAATCAAAGCGCGCGGTGGCTCCGTTTCTTTTTGTAGCAAGTTTCTTCCAAAAAAAGTGGAGACGTAGTTCAGTTTTAGCAATGCCATTACTGTAGGAGCAACATCAATTTGGCTGGCAAGACGAGAAGACTCTTGCGCTTTAACAATGCTGGGTGCGTATATCCACAGCGGTATGTGGTAGTTGTTGACGGGGAGGTCTTGAATACCAGCACTGCCTGCGCAGTGATCTGCTAAGAAAATGAAAATGGTGTTATCAAACCAAGGTTTTTTGCGCGCTTCGGTTAAGAACTGTTTGATTGCGTAATCTGTGTATTTCACTGCGCCATCGCGTCCTTTGCCGGAAGGAATGTCAATTTTTCCATCTGGGTATGTGTAGGGGCGGTGGTTGGACGTTGTCATGATGTGCATAAAAAACGGCCGTTGTTTGCTGTAATCCGCGTCGGCCACTTTGATAGCTTGAGTGTAGAGACTGACATCATCCATACCCCAAGCATTTTTGAAGTGTATTTCGGATTCTGGCACGCTGCTTTGATCGACGATGCGATAACCATTGCCGCTAAAAAATGCATTCATGTTGTCAAAATAACCGCGTCCACCGTAGACAAATACGCTGTCGTAGCCGCGTGCAGTGAGTTGTTGTCCCAAGCTACCATAACCGCTTTCATGCCCAACGCGTTTAACAATAGAGCGGCCAGGAGTGGGAGGAATAGACAGCGTGACCGCTTCTAAACCGCGATCTGTGCGCGTGCCGGTGGCGTAAAAATTGTTAAAAAATAAACTTTCTTTGCGCAGTTGATCGAGGAAGGGCGTGAGATTTCTATTGTCGCCAAAACTGCCCAAATATTTGGCGCTGAGGCTTTCAATGGTGACCACCACCACGTTGTGTTTGCCGGAGGAGGCATCCTCTTGGTTGTCCACGGTGCGACGAATATCGTCTGGATCAATATCCGTAAAAGTGTTGTTGGGTTCTCGCACTTCTTTGCGCAGCACAGCGGCTATGCGTTGGTCTGGCAGGTCTGCATAAAACTGATCGTAGTCCAGTGTGTTATTGCGAAAGGCGGCAAAGAAATCGTAGGGACCGTTACCTGCGAGTTCTTTGAAGTAGGTGTTCTCGCTACTGCCCAGTGTGTTTTTATTTATCAAAAATCCGCAAAAAATAGAGGGCAGGGTGATAGTGAGTAGCAATACGCCTTTTGCAGCGATGCCGGTCAGCGGCGTTTGTTGTGCCAGATGTCTGAACAGTGGTTGAGCGAGTGCAACCAAGATAGCTGCGCCAACAAGCAGTGCGCTAAGAATGGTGTTAACTGGATAGGATTCTCGAATGTTGTCGATCACTTCCTTGGAGTAAACCAAGTAGTCTACGGCAATAAAATTGAAGCGCGTGCTGAATTCATCCCAGAAAAACCATTCCGAGGTGGCGACAAAAAGGATAAAAAATAGCAACAGAGTGGCTGCGACACTCATGCTGGTTTTTGTCAGCCATTTTCCTGGCATGAGTAAGAGCAGCGCCAGTATAGGGGCTGAGAAATAGCATAAAAAAACTAGATCAAAGCAAAATCCCTTTAGAAAGACGGCGCTGGCACTGAGTAAGCTGGCGTTGTCTGCCCAGTTGGGCATGCTGCTTAAGAACAGTGTGATGCGCGTGAGAGTAAAAACCAGCAGCCATGCTAGGCAGAGAGTTAAGAGAAATTGTGATTGCCGTGATTGTAGAGAGGTGCGGATAGACATGGGGGTGTGAGCCTTGTGCTAGAGCAGTGGTCGGCATTCTGTTGCAGTGAATATAAATAAGTTGTTTGTAGGGTGTTGATATTTTGTGAAGCCACTATTTTTTTATGCGATGTTATTTTTGCATTTCACAAGAATTTCACTCATGCGTGACGGTTTGTTTATCGCATGTGTGCGACACATAAAGGGATGACGTTGTGTGTTTCTGCAAGCGTGTTTCTACAAGAGAGTGTCGCTATAATCAGCCCACGAGATAAATACCTTGGATGCCTGTGTGAGTGCGCTTGATAACATGAGAATACCCGTTGATTTTGACGGTTGGTGGGGAGCTAAAGGTGAGTCTGTAGAGCCGGCCAATATGCGCCGAGATGGGGAGAGTGGTGTCGAGCGGCTGTTGCTGCCGGAGCTGGGTATGGTTTACATCAAACGCCAGCGCAATCACTTGTTTCGCAGCCCGCGCTATCCCTTGGGCTTGCCTACCGTAATGCGCGAAAAATTTGCGATAACGGCGTTGCGAAAACTAGGCTTAGCCACACCTGAGATTGTTTTTGCCGCAGCGCGAAAAACACATGGAAGTTGGCAGGCAGTGTTGGTAACAAAAGCATTGGAAGGCTATGTAGATTTAGAAACGTGGTACAGCCGAGGTGGTAAACAGCGCCTTGGTTATGAGCAACATCAACAACTGTTAAAAAAATTGGGGCGCACCTTGGGTGTTATGCATCGCGCGCAATGGCAGCACACCTGTTTGTATCCCAAGCATATTTTTTTAACGGCGGGTGATGCGAAAACATTGCCAGATATTGCGCTGTTGGATTTAGAAAAGGCGCGTCGAAAATTATTGCCTGGGCATGCAGCGCGACGCGATTTGGATCAGTTGTATCGCCACAGTCGTAAATTGTGGAGTGATTCAGAGTGGCATTTGTTGTTGAGTGGTCATAACAAACGGTAAAGCCTTCATGTTTGTGATAGAGGTGCAATGTGCGCATTTTATTGGTGGAAGACAATCGCGATATTTTGGCGAATCTAACCGATTACCTTGAGCTAAAAGGTTATACGGTTGATTGTGCGCAAGACGGTATGACAGGCATGCATTTGGCGGCAACAGAAGCGTATGACTTGGCGGTGTTGGATGTGATGATGCCAGGTCTTGATGGCTTTACCTTGTGTCAGCGTTTGCGCGAAGCCAGAAATAATTTGCCGGTGATTATGTTGACTGCACGAGACACCTTGAATGACCGCTTACAAGGTTTTGCAGCAGGTGCGGATGATTATTTGATTAAGCCGTTTGAATTGTCTGAGTTAGTGGCTCGCATCGAAGCTGTTTTGCGCCGCACGCACGGTGCGAATCGCCTGCTGACCGTGGCCGATCTCAGTTATGACTTGGATTCTTTGGAAGTCAAACGAGAGAATAAAACCATCAAATTAAACCCAATCAGTTTGAAATTATTAGAAATTTTGATGCAGCGCAGCCCATCGGTGGTGCGTCGTGAGCAATTGGAAGAGGCTGTGTGGGGCGATAATTGCCCCGATAGCGACAGCTTGCGCAGCCATATCCACCAGTTGCGCCAATTGATTGATAAGCCTTTTGCAACGCCTTTGTTGCACACTGTGCACGGCATTGGTTTTCGTTTAGCGATGCAACAAGAGTAAGTGATGCGCGCAATGAAAAAAAATCAACAGCTATCGCGCCGCATTATTGTGGCTTTTGTGCTGATGGCTGCGGTAATCAGTGCCTTGTTCTCAGTGGGCATTGTGGTGGTGGTGCAAGTGGTAGAGCGCCAGTTGCTCAGCAATACATTGCATGATGATCTCACCTTGGCGATGGCGCGTTACAGCGAAGGGCACGATTTAGGTTTGTTGCCAGGCTCGCGTTTTTATCACGAAAAAACCGATCAAGCTGACGAGTGGAATGCGCCGCCCGATTGGCTCAAAGGTTTGCATTCTGGGTTTCACG
>CAZHQZ010000117.1:0-3355 GCA_964534675.1 uncultured Pseudomonadales bacterium
TATTCGCCCCGGTGGTTAATTATTGAGGCTTTAATATCAGCGGCAAACCCGCCGCGACCAATGTAACTGCATCGCAAAGCTGAGCGAGTTGTTGGTGCAAGCGTCCCGCTTCATCCACAAAGCGCCGCGACAGTGGATCCAGCGGCACAATACCCATGCCTACTTCATTGCTGACCAATAAAATATCGCCAGTCAGTTGCGGCAGAGTGTTGAGCAGTGCGTCGCGTTCACGCATAAAAATATCATCGCCTGCTAATAAAAGATTGGTCAGCCACAGCGTCAAACAATCGACAAGAATGCAGGTATCCGCCGCAGCATATCGTTGCAATGTGGCTGCCAAATGCAGTGGCTCTTCAACGGTTTTCCAACGTGCAGCGCGTGAGGTTTGGTGATGTTGGATACGCACTCGCATCTCTTCATCCAAGGCTTGCGAGGTGGCGATATAAAACAGTTTTTTGTCTGTCGCCAAACCGGTTGTTTCTGCAAAACGGCTTTTGCCGGAGCGCGCGCCGCCGAGGATGAGATGTTTCATTCTCGCAACCGCTTGTACTTCATGCGCGTAGGTTGCTGATCGCCGCAGCGCGCTTTGTGGTCTGCTTCGTATTCGGTGTAAGTGCCTTCAAAAAATACTGCTTTGCTTTCGCCCTCAAAGGCGAGGATGTGGGTGCAAACGCGGTCGAGAAACCAGCGGTCGTGCGAAATCACCATCGCACAGCCAGGGAAGTTTTGCAGGGCTTCTTCCAGTGCGCGCAGCGTTTCAACGTCGAGATCGTTGGACGGTTCGTCGAGCAATAAAAAGTTACCGCCTTCTTTCAGTGTGCAAGCCAATTGCAAGCGACCGCGTTCACCGCCAGATAACTCGCCCACACGTTTTTGTTGATCGGAACCTTTGAAATTAAAACGGCCGAGGTAGGCGCGCGAAGGCACTTCATAGTTGCCGATTTTGATGATGTCTAAGCCATCGGATACCACTTCCCACACCGTTTTGTTGGCATCCAGTTTTTCGCGCGATTGCTCAACATAGGCGGGTTTGACGGTTTCGCCGAGCACGATACTGCCTTGATCCGGTTGCTCTTGGCCGGCAATCATGCGGAACAGCGTGGATTTGCCCGCGCCGTTGGGACCGATGATACCGACGATGGCGCCTTTGGGTACGGCGAAATTAATATCGTCCACCAACACGCGATCGCCAAACGATTTAGTGACGTGACTCACTTCTAACACTTTGTCGCCAAGGCGCGGGCCGGGTGGAATATAAATCTCGTTGGTTTCATTGCGCGCTTGGTATTCTTGTGAATTTAATTCATCAAAACGTGCCAGACGCGCTTTGTTTTTGGCGTGGCGACCTTTCGGGTTTTGTCGCACCCATTCCAATTCGTGTGCGATAGTTTTTTGGCGCGCCGCTTCAGTGCGTTCTTCTTGTTTTAAGCGCGCTTCTTTTTGTTCCAGCCACGACGTGTAGTTGCCCTCGTATGGAATGCCGTGACCGCGATCCAATTCCAAAATCCAACCGGCGGCGTTGTCGAGGAAGTAGCGATCGTGCGTAATCGCCACCACCGTTCCCGGAAACTCCACCAGAAAATGTTCCAACCACGCAACGGATTCTGCATCCAAATGGTTAGTCGGTTCGTCTAACAACAACATATCGGGGCGCGACATCAGCAGTCGACACAGCGCTACACGGCGGCGTTCACCGCCAGAGAGTTTGGTGACATCTGCATCCCACGGCGGTAAACGCAATGCATCAGCGGCCACTTCCAATTTGTGTTCAATACTGTGCGCATCCCAAGCTTGAATAATGTCTTCTAATTCGGCTTGGCGTTTTGCCAGTGCGTCAAAATCCGCATTTTCTTCCGCATAGGCTGCGTAAACAGCATCCAACTCTTTCAGAGCATTGATTGGCTCTGCCAAGCCGTCTTCCACATTGCCGCGCACATCTTTAGCGGGATCGAGTTGCGGTTCTTGGGAGAGATAGCCAATTTTTAAGTTGGACATCGGGCGTGCTTCGCCGATGAAATCGGTATCCACACCAGCCATGATTTTAAGCAGGGTGGATTTACCGGAGCCGTTCAAACCCAGCACGCCAATTTTTGCGCCAGGAAAAAATGACAGTGAAATATCTTTGAGAATTTCTCGCTTGGGTGGAACCACTTTACCTAAGCGATTCATGGTGAAAACGTATTGAGCCATGTGAATATCCTGCGGTGTTCTGTTGTTAACGTTGGTGGTGGCGATGTATTAGCGTCGCGCCCATTTTTTTAGTGTATCCAATAAATTGTTTTTACTGCGCGCTGTTGGAGAGATGAGGGCGATAGTGATGTTATCGCGTCCACCTTGCGCTAAAGTTGCGTTGAGTAATGCCTGTGCGGCGGCTTCAAGGTTATTTTGTGCGGCGAGCAGTGTGTTGATTTGTTCGGCAGAAAGCTCGTCGGACAAACCATCGCTACACAACAGCAAGCACTGCTCAGGTTGCCACTCGCGCTCAAGCGTTTCGACGTGAATATGTTCGGCATCCAGCGAGCCGAGACACTGTGTGATGACATTTTTTTCGCGATGACTGGCCGCTTCTTGCTGAGAAATCGCGCCGGCTTTCACCAGCATTTGCACATAGGAGTGGTCGGTGGTCAGTTGCTCCAAGGTGCCGCTGTGTTCACTTGTTGGCGTCCACAAATAGGCGCGGCTGTCGCCGACCCACGCCACGCGGTAGCGCGAGCCTTGGGCGTGCAGAGCCACGACGGTGGTGCCCATGCCGCGCGCGCCGTGACCGTTGTGTGCGTGGTGCAAAATATCGGCATGCGCCTGCTGAATGGCATCGACTATATCGCGCCCTTGGCGCACTTGCTGCGTGATCGTGTTTATAGCTATCGCGCTGGCCACTTCGCCTGCTTCATGACCGCCCATACCGTCCGCTACTACCCACAGCCCCAACTCGGGGTGGCAGGCGTAGGCATCTTCGTTGTTGGTGCGAACCTTGCCCGTGTGGCTCAGCGCAAAGTGATTCCAGACCGCCATGCGGTATCCTGTTGGTTTTTAGGGAGTCGATCTAAGATAAAATCGGCGACCATTATAGTTTGGCCGGGCGTTCTCCGGTTAATTTCCAGAGAGACGTTTTATCTTGGCTGATGTATTGCATACCCCGCGTTCACTGGTGCTTTACGGCACTTTGGGCTGCCATCTGTGTGAGTTGGCAGAGCAGTTGCTTATGCCTTATGTAGCAGCGGGCTGGGCGGTGGAGTTGGTGGATATTGCCGAAGACGATGCACTGCTGGAGCGTTTTGCACTGATGATTCCCGTGTTAGAAGACGCAGCGACGGCGCAGCATTTGGCTTGGCCTTTCGATGCGTCGGCGCTAAAA
>CAZHQZ010000117.1:3455-4598 GCA_964534675.1 uncultured Pseudomonadales bacterium
AGACGCAGCGACGGCGCAGCATTTGGCTTGGCCTTTCGATGCGTCGGCGCTAAAAGCGTTTCTTCTGTCTGCGTCTGGCGCAATGACGACAGGAAGTTGATGGATGTGGCGCTGGATTGTTCTCATTTTTGCTCTGTTGTTTATCTTTTCACGCATGACGCGCTTGCAGCCTTCATCGCGCGATAAAAAATTGCAGTTGTTGCGACAAACTGCCGCGCAAGCAGGATTGGCGGTGCGCTTTTGGACGCTGCGCACCAGTGGTTATCAGCGCCGTCAATTGCCGGAATCGGGCTTTATGTATTACTTCCCGTGGCCAATCACTGAAACACCTAAAATGTTGTGGGCTGTGTGGTTGAATGCTGACGGCGAATTGCAAGATGTGGCTGGCAAGGTACCTGTGTTGGCGCAACAATGGCTGACTTCGTTTCGTCAAAATTTTCCTGACAGTTGGGCTTTGCTGGAGTGCAGCGCAACGGGTATGGGTTTGCTGTGGCAGGAGTGTGGCGAACCGCAAGACGTAACCAATATTGCGCAGGCATTGGATGTGCTGCGTAAAAATCTTGATGTAATTCCCAATTGAGAATAAGGCATGACAGATAGTATTTCTTCAGCAACAAAATTTTTTGCATGGCTCGTGTGTGTGGCTGTGGCAGCGTTGGTTTGGTGGGTAGTTATCTATCCGCGACCGATAGCGGCGGAATGGCATCAACCCTTAAAAAGTGCGTCTTTTGCGCCGTTTTATGATGGTCAATCGCCGCTCAAAAAAGTTTTCCCTACGCGCGCGCAAATTGAAGCAGATTTAGCGCGACTCAAAGGTGTATTCAGCGGTATCCGCACTTATACCTCGCAAGATGGCATGGAAGCGGTACCGGAATTGGCAGCGAAATATGGTTTTACTTTGACACACAGCGCGTGGCTGGGGCGTGAAAAAGCCGATAACGACAAAGAAGTTGCCGCATTGATTGAAACCGCCAATCGCTATCCACAAGCGGTTAAACGTGTGATTGTGGGCAATGAAGTGTTGTTGCGCCGCGATCTCAAACCGGACGAGTTGATTGCTTACATTGATAAAGTGCGCGCTGCGGTTAAACAGCCAGTGTCTTATGCAGATGTGTGGGCATTTTGGTTGAAAAATCCGCAAGT
>CAZHQZ010000118.1:0-4575 GCA_964534675.1 uncultured Pseudomonadales bacterium
ATGGAGCCGGTAAAAATTGCGCTGAAAGATGCGGGTTTGAAAACTTCGGACATCGAAGACGTTATTTTGGTCGGCGGTCAAACGCGTATGCCGCTGGTGCAGAAAAAAGTGGCGGATTTCTTCGGCAAAGAGCCGCGCAAAGACGTCAACCCCGATGAAGCGGTGGCGATGGGCGCTGCGATTCAAGGCGCAGTATTGTCTGGCGATGTGAAAGATGTATTGCTGCTGGATGTGACGCCATTGACGCTGGGTATCGAAACCATGGGCGGCGTGGCGACACCGCTGATTGAAAAAAATACCACGATTCCCACCAAAAAATCGCAAGTGTTTTCAACGGCGGAAGACAACCAAACAGCGGTGACGATTCATGTAGTGCAGGGCGAACGCAAGCAGGCTTCGCAAAACAAATCGCTGGGACGTTTTGATCTCTCCGATATTCCACCTGCGCAGCGTGGCATGCCGCAAATCGAAGTCACTTTTGATATTGACGCCAATGGCATTCTGAATGTTAGCGCGAAAGATAAAGCGACCGGCAAGCAGCAATCTATCGTCATCAAAGCCTCTTCCGGTTTGAGTGATGCCGAGATTCAACAAATGGTGCGCGATGCCGAAGCTAACGCCGAAGCGGATAAAAAATTCGAAGAGTTGGTTTCTGCTCGCAATATGGCGGAAGGTTTGGCGCACGCCACGCGCAAAACGCTGACCGAAGCCGGTGACAAAGCCACGGCGGAAGAAAAAGAAGCGATTGAATCTGCTTTGAAGGAAGTGGATGAAGCGGTGAAAACCGATGACAAAGAGCGCATTGATGCCGCGGTGCAAAAATTGTCGGAAGTATCCAATGGTCTCGCGCAAAAAATGTACGCCGATGCCGCCGCACAAGAGCAGGCTGGCGATACCGGTCAGCAGGGCGGTGGCGACGATGTGGTTGATGCCGAGTTCGAAGAAGTCAAAGACAAATAAAGTCGATGACGGCTAAGAAAATCACAGAGCGCGGCATGTCCGCGCTTTTGTGTTAATGCGATGTAGAGAGAAAGAAAATGGCTAAACGGGATTATTACGAAGTGTTGGGCGTGAAACGCGATGCCAGCGCGGATGAAATCAAAAAAGCGTATCGCCGTATTGCGATGAAACACCATCCCGATCGCAATCCAGACAACAAGGAGTCGGAAGAAAAATTTAAGGAAGCGTCGGAAGCGAACGAGATACTGAGCGATGAACAAAAACGCGCCGCTTACGATCGCATGGGTCACGCCGCGTTTGAGCAGGGCGGCATGGGTGGCGGCGGTGCTGGCGCAGGTTTTGGCGATATTTTTGGTGATGTATTCGGCGATATTTTTGGCGGCGGCGGACGCGGTCGTTCGCGCAGTGGACCACAGCGCGGCTCGGATTTGCGCTACAACTTGGACGTGAATTTAGAAGAAGCGGTACACGGCACCACCACCAAAATTCGTATCCCCACCTTGGCCACCTGTAAAACCTGTGACGGTTCTGGCGCAAAAGCGGGTTCCAAGCCGGTGACCTGTGGCACTTGTGGTGGGGCAGGACAAGTGCGCATCCAGCAGGGCTTTTTTGCCGTGCAGCAAACTTGCCGTGCTTGCGGCGGTCGCGGCACCATCATCAGCGACCCTTGTACCACTTGCCACGGTCACGGCCGCCTCGAAGAAGAGAAAACGCTGTCGGTCAAAATCCCGCCCGGTGTGGACAACGGCGACCGCATTCGTTTGAGTGGCGAAGGGGAGGCCGGCACTTTGGGTGGGCCAAGTGGCGACTTGTATGTGCAGATCAATGTGCGTCCGCACAAAATTTTTGAGCGCGAAGGCAAGAATTTGTATTGCGAAGTGCCGATCAGCTTTGTGGATGCTGCACTCGGTGGTGAAATCGAAGTCCCGACACTGGATGGCAAAGTGATGCTGAAAGTGCCGGAAGAAACGCAAACCGGTAAGTTGTTTCGTTTGCGCGGCAAAGGTGTAGCGCCGGTGCGTGGTGGCGGCGCGGGTGATTTGCTGTGCAAGGTGGTGGTGGAAACGCCGGTTAAACTGAGCAAGCAGCAGAAAGATATTCTGCGTCAATTTCAAACCACGACGGAAGGCTCGCACCACTCGCCGCGCAAATCGTCTTGGTTTGATGGCATGAAGTCATTCTTTGATGATCGCAAATAGCGATGGGGCTATAATCGCCGCGCTTGTTCCCTGCCCTTGGAGGTGTTCTGTGAAAGCATTAATCAAAGTTTTTTCTCTTTCTGCAATTTTAGCAACGGCATTCGCTGTGGTTTCTGTGCAGGCCGATGACAAGAGCGCGGCAGCCAATACCGCGCCCGTAGGACAAACCTGTTTACAGGGTCAGCCCTGCGCGGCGGCAGCGGCTGCCAGCAGCGGTGGCGCAGCGAGAACCGGTGAGCAGGTGTACAACACGGCTTGCCACACTTGTCACGCCGCAGGTGTAGCGGGTGCGCCGAAGTTTGGCGATGCCGCGTCTTGGGCGCCGCGCGTCGCCAAGGGCAAAGACACGTTGTACAAAAGTGCGGAAGGCGGTTTCAAAGCCATGCCGCCCAAAGGTCTGTGTATGGATTGTTCCAATGAGGAGCTGCACGCCGCCGTGGATTACATGTTGAGCAAAGTTGGAAAATAATTGCTGTTGCAGTGCAGTATGAAAAAGCGCCCCGTTTATCGGGGCGTTTTTGTTTGTGCGCGCACAGTATTTGCCTGCGCAGCACTGGTACAGTAGAGACCTCTGTATGGAATCAGGCCGAGGAGATGCCATGAACAGCCCCGCCAAAGTCAGAGCGCCAGAGCGCATGTTGGATTTGCGCAACACACTGGATGATCTGGTGGCCGATGGTCTGCTGGATAAACGCGACGCTAACTTTTTGTCCGGCACACCGCGCTCGCGTGAAAATGCGCTGCTGCACCCCGTCACGTTTATCGCAAAAATGAATTTGCAGGATCAACAGCGCCCCAACAAGTTGCTGGATGAGGAAAGACTCGCGCAGTGGATGGCAGAGAAGTCAGGGCAGCCGTATTTCCATATCGACCCGCTAAAAATTGATGCCAGTAAAGTCACGGAGTTGATGTCGTTTGCGTTTGCCAAACGCCACCAAATTTTGTGCGTGCAAATCACTAAAGAAGAAATGGTGATCGCCAGCTCGCAGCCGTGGATTTACGCGTGGGAGGACGACATCAAACACACGGCGCGGCGTGAAATTCGGCGCGTGGTGGTCAAACCCAGCGATTTGGCGCGCTACACGGTGGAGTTTTATTCGCTGGCGAAATCGGTGTCGGATGCCACCGATACAGACTACGGCAACAAAATGGGCATCGGCAATTTTGAGCAATTGCTGAAATTATCGGAATTGAAAGACCCAGAGGCCAATGACCAACACATCATCAATATTGTGGATTGGATGTTGCAGTACGCCTACGCGCAGCGCGCCAGTGATATTCACATTGAGCCGCGCCGAGAGTTGGGCAAAGTGCGCTTTAGAATCGACGGCGTGCTGCATCAGGTATATGAATTGCCGGCGCGGGTGATGATTGCCGTCACCAGTCGCTTGAAAATTCTCGGGCGCATGAATATTGCTGAAAAACGCAAACCGCAAGATGGGCGCATCAAAACGGAAAAACCGGATGGCAGTGAAGTGGAGTTGCGGATGTCCACGCTACCCACGGCGTTTGGTGAAAAATTGGTTATGCGAATTTTTGATCCAGAAATTTTGGTCAAAACATTTCCAGAGTTGGGCTTAATCAATGAAGATTTAAAACGCTGGACGCAGTTAATCAATCAACCCAACGGCATTTTATTGGTTACGGGGCCCACTGGTTCTGGTAAAACTACCACGCTGTATTCATCGCTCAAACAAATTGCCACGCCTGATGTGAATGTTTCCACCATTGAAGACCCGATTGAAATGGTGGAAGAAGCGTTTAATCAGATGCAGGTCAATCGCGCAGTGGAATTGGATTTTGCAGCGGGTGTGCGCACGCTGATGCGGCAGGATCCAGACATCATCATGATCGGTGAGATTCGCGATCAAGAAACGGCAGACATGGCGGTGCAAGCCGCGATGACAGGGCATTTGGTGTTGTCAACTTTGCACACCAATGATGCGCCGAGTGCAGTGTCGCGCTTACTGGACCTCGATGTGCCTTCGTATTTATTGCGCTCGGTTTTGCTCGGCGTGATGGCGCAACGTTTGGTGCGCCGTTTGTGCATTCATTGCAAAGAAGAAACGGAAATTAGTGAAGAAGCGTGGAAAACATTAACCGCACCTTGGAAGGTGACGTTGCCGACGCGTTGCTATAAACCTGTGGGTTGTTTGGAATGTCGCAACACCGGCTACAAAGGTCGCGAAGGTATTTATGAAATTATGTTGTTCACAGATGAAACCAAAGCTTTAGTGGGCGATAGGGTGGACATCAACCAATTGCGACAACAAGCCATGCGTGAGGGCATGCGCACGCTGCGGCTTTCCGGCGCACAAAAAGTCGCGGCGGGTTTGACCACCATTGAAGAAGTGATGCGCGTAGCGCCAGCACTGGATCGCTTTAACGGATGATAAAGCCAGCACAAACCATTCCG
>CAZHQZ010000119.1:0-4561 GCA_964534675.1 uncultured Pseudomonadales bacterium
CCCACTCACAAAAAGAGCACTTAAATGGGCAGCCGCGACTGGTTTCATAAGCGACTGATTCGTACAGCGACCTGCCTTCATCATCGGTTAAAGGTACAACATCGAGCGCGGAGGGAAAAACAGATAAATCGGTTGTGCGCGCCCGCGCTGTATTTTTAATAATCGCACCATCTTCCACAAAAGCTAAGCCGTCAATGCTGCGCCAGTTTTTCAGGTGTGCGTTGTCCAGCCATTCAACAAAAGTAAACTCGCCCTCGCCCATGGCAATTGCATCAATCGGATCAATCAATAAATAGTCTTCCACTTGTTGCACATGTGGGCCGCCGAGAATAATCCAAATACTGGGACAGCTCTGACGAATGCGTTTAATCAAATCAATAAACTCTGCGGCGTTCCAAGTGTAAACACTGAAGCCGACAGCAGGCTGCAATCCCTCAGCCAACGCCGCTTCTGCCTGCAACAAACCGCGCTGCAACCACTGCTCTTGAAACCAAGGTTCAATGTTTTCGCGCACCAAAAAATGCACCAACTCGATGTCGGTTGTATCTGCTGTTTGGCCGTATTTTTGAAAACAGGATTTCAAACCGCCAGTTGTCATCGGCGCAGCGGAGAATCGTTCGCTGTCCATACTAAACAGCCATACCGGTCTTTTCATATAGCACCTATTTTTGAATGGGGCGTTATCCATGCAATCAATAATGTTTCAAATAACATGCGCGCGTTGGGGTTGGCCGTACCGAGCACTTTGCGGCGTGCTGCCAATAACGCATCATAAAATGTCAAAGCAGAGGCTTCTGGCTGCAAACGCACTTGTTGGTGTAACCATGCCAGCCACCAATCCAACACCGTCAAAGCATCCTGTTTTGCCAATGTTTCTGCCGCTGCCAAGTAATTAATTTTTCCTTGGTGACAATCTTGCAAGGTATTTATCACTTCTTGATGCAAGTTGTCTTGATGATTGTTTACTGCATCCAAGGCTTTTAGTGGTGCTTGATAAGTAAAATCTAACGCCGTGTTAGCACGTTCTGTGGCAACACCCTGCTGTTTCAACCATTGCAAAGATTGCTCGCGCTCTGGGGTTGCGCAAAACACAGCCTGACAACGGCTGCGCAGCGTAGGCAATAAACGCGAGGGTTGGTGCGACACGAGAATAATGTGCGTGTCAGCACCAGGTTCTTCCAATGTTTTTAGCAAAGCATTGGCGGCGTTGTGATTGAGCCACTCTGCCGGTTCTATCAGTGCAATACGTTTCCCGCCTTGATGCGCCGACTGCGTACTGAAGTGAATCAAGTCTCGAATGCAATCAATCTTAATTTGCTTACTGGGTGCTATTGTTTTCTTTGCTTTTTTGCTTTTTTTATCGTCATCATCATCCTGATTGACTGCACCATATTCTGCATCGGCCACAAAACAATCAGGATGAGATCCTGCCGCAAGCATTTGGCAGGCATGACACGCACCGCAAGGCAATTGCTGCTGCACGTTCTCACACAGTAAAGATGCAAGCAACAAGCGCGCTAAACGCCCCTTTCCGATGCCCGCAGCGCCATGCAATAACAAGGCATGCGGCAGACGATTGTGCAACTTGCGCTCTGTCAACGAATCCCACAAGGCTGACTGCCAAGGCAACGGCGCTAATACAGTTGCAGCGATAGCACTCATGACAACGCACAGCTCTGCAAAAACTGCTGTAAGCAATAAACGATGTTTTCTTGCACTACATCCAAAGGCTGACCGGCATCAACAATGCGAAAGCGCTCTGGAAATTGTTGCGCACGTTGATGATACATAGCGCGCACAGCTTCAAAAAATGCTTGCTGTTCACGTTCAAAGCGATCAATTTGCTCACGGTTGCCCAAACGCGCCAAGCCCGTTTCCACATCCACATCCAACAACAGAGTTAAATCCGGCTGCAAATTACCCTGCACGACTGTTTCCAAGGTGGCGATAGTTTCCAGTGACAGCTTGCGGCCGCCACCTTGATAGGCGTAAGTGGCATCGGTAAAGCGGTCGCAAATCACCCATTCGCCACGCTCAAGCGCAGGCAAAATAACTTGCCGCAAGTGTTGCGCTCTGGCAGCAAACATCAACAACAATTCTGTTTGCTCACAAACTTTTTCTTCACGTGGCGACAATAACAAAGCACGCAATTCTTCTGCTAGCGGTGTTCCACCTGGCTCGCGCGTCTTAATAAAAGAAATACCTCGTGCCTGCAGAAAGTTTTCCACACAACAAATATTGGTGGATTTCCCCACCCCTTCACCGCCTTCAATGGTGATAAATTTTCCCAATAATTTCATGGTGCAGTTTCCTGTTTAACAGGTGGCACCGACTGATAATTCTCTTTTCGGCGCAATTGGTATTCATTGATAGCATTCTGATGTTGTTCTAAGGTTTCTGAAAACGTGTGCGTGCCATCGCCGCGCGCTACAAAAAACAGCGCACTCCCCTCTGCTGGATGCAGCGCCGCATTGATAGCTGCCCGCCCAGGCATGGCGATCGGCGTTGGCGGCAGGCCATCAATCACATAAGTATTCCACGACGAATACTCTTTCAACTGGCTGCGCTTCAAATTGCCGTCGTAGTTTTTGCCCAAACCGTAAATCACCGTAGGGTCTGTTTGCAGCTTCATACCTTTCTTCATACGTCGGACAAATACACCCGCAATCTGCTTTCTTTCTTCGGCAACGCCAGTTTCTTTTTCTATGATGCTCGCCATAATCAACGCTTCATAGGGCGTTTTATACGGCACATCGGCGGCGCGTTTTTTCCATTCCTCATCCAAAATAGAGTTCATGCGGTTGTGTGCCACACGCAGTACATCAGACATTTTCATGCCACTGACGTAGCTGTAGGTATCGGGGAAAAACCAACCCTCTGTTTGATTACGCGAGAAACCCAATAATTTTTTATAGGCTTCATCATTTAGGCCATCAATATCATTGATGAGCTTTTTCTGACTAGCGAGTAACTTCAATGTGTCGGCAAAAGTGTTGCCCTCAACAAACGTCACTTGATACTGAATCACTTTGCCGGATGCCAACTTCTGCAACAGCGTTTCACCCGTAATACCCTGTTGTAACTCGTATTCACCAGCGCGAATATGCGTTTGATTTTTCCAGCGCGCGTACAGCAACAACCAGTGCGGATGCCGCACAATGCCATCTGCCGCTAAACGGTTTACGACACTAGTGAGTGTTTCACCCTGCCCCACTAAAACGGTTTTCGATGACTCACCCAACACTATCGGCCGGTACAAGGTTTTATTGACTTCCCACACGCCGTACAACAGCGTCAACATCACTAAAAAAACCAGCGTTTGAATCACATAGCGCGCAGTAAATTTAGACATAAAGCCTCGCGTAACCGAGCGACGAAAGCATCTGCCAATATTGTGTCGTTATTTCTTGTTGCACGGGAATCTGACTTACACCTATAGATTGCACCGGCACAATACCGATGACGCTATTGCAGATAAACATGCTGTTTGCACTTAAACAATCATTCAATGTCAAGCGCGTTTCTTGCACTGGCAATGCCATTTGTGCAGAAAATTGTTGCATCACTGCCGTGCGCATCACACCTGCCACACCACAATGATCAAGCCTCGGTGTTAGTAAAGCGCTGTTGCGCAGGATAAAAATATTACTACTGACACCTTCGATTACACTGCCGCTTTCATCCAGCATTAAACCTTCGTCACACCACAGTGCGTTGCGTTCATCCGCCGCTAACACTTGCTCCAAGCGATTCAAATGTTTGATTCCAGCCAATGCCGTATTAGTGGCGAGTCTTTGCCGGCAAACATGCAACTTCACACCCTGCGTTAACCGCTGTTTAGAAAATTGCGGGATGGGATGCGCTTTGATGCTTACTGTGACATCCATTGCTGTTTGCGCACAATAGCCGCGCTGACCACCTGCGCGCGCGATGACTATTTTTATTACTGCATTGTGGTGCTGCATGGTGCAGGCAAAAAAATCTTTTTCTATCGCTGCAATGTCACAATCAATTTGCAGACGTTTTGCCGCTTCACTTAAGCGCGCACGATGAAACGCCCACAAAGGCGCTGCACCGTCAATGACGAGTATCGTTTCAAAAAAACCATCACCGTAGGCGATGGCGCGCTCCCAAGCGTTAGGAATGGCAGCGGCAGTATGCATCTGGGCTTACCGCCGCGCTCGTCAGACTTTCCCGAACAGCAAAGTGCCGTTGGTGCCGCCAAAACCAAATGAATTGGACATGGTGTAGCGAATGCTCATCGCTTGCGGTTGATGCGGCACAAAATTCAAATCGCAACCTTCGTCTGGGTTATCCAAATTGATGGTAGGTGGTGCGACTTGATCGCGAATTGCCAACACAGAAAAAATAGCTTCGATTGCACCGGCTGCGCCCAACAAATGTCCGGTCATAGATTTGGTGGAACTCACCGCCACTTGTGCAGCCGCATTGCCCATTACACTTTTCACTGCGCGACATTCCGCAATATCACCCGCCGGAGTGGATGTGCCGTGCGCGTTGATGTATTGCAAATCGGCTGCGTTAATTTTTGCATCGCGCA
>CAZHQZ010000120.1:0-4540 GCA_964534675.1 uncultured Pseudomonadales bacterium
CCTAGAAAAGTTTTCTATATATATATCTTGTTGGTATGGCTCTAGAGTTCTCAAAAAGATCGGACAAGAAAGACGAAAATGAAAGCTGTTCTTTATTAAACGAATCCAAACTAGCTTTACTATCCCAATGTTCTATCCAAGCCACTTGCTCTGGCACACAGCAAATCAGCTCGACCCCCAAACAGGCGCTAACTTTTTTTAACTCTTCTTGCCAATCAGCCAATATTTTTTTGGCTGCTTCAAAATGCACAGCAGTAGGCTCAAGTCTAGCCAAAACAATAACCGGCCGACCTTGCGCTTTATCCGAATGCTCCAAACTATCTGATTGTTTTTCAACCACAACTTCCTCCAACAATTTCGTAAAAATATTTAACAACAACCTCAAGCCGACCGCATGGCATCTTCATTATCCAAACACTGCTGCAAATGCACCATTCTTTCTGGGTTGGCGGTGCGAACCATCGCTTCTCCGTAGTAGGATTTTATACCATGCTTTCCAGTCGCGGCTATTTCTTGCCGCAACCACGGAATATCTTCGTCCCGCAATCTTTCTGCCGCACAAATAGTAAACATACGCCGCTGCCTATGGCTCGCAAAACAAGTGGCATGTTTGACGCGAAAATCAAACACCACAAGATCGCCAGGCTCCGTAGGAATAACTTGTGCCGGCATCTCATAGTCTTGCAGCCCAAGATCACCTAGCAAACTATCGCCTTTTTTCAAAAAAGACTGAATTTTATTCGCAAACCTATCGCCAAAATGCTGACTGCCAGGCAGTACACGAAAGCACCCGCTATCCGCCTGTAAAGAGTCCAGATAAAAAATCATTTTTACATTGCGATATTTTAACAATGCCCCGTAAGTATCAGAGTGCCAACAAGTACCGCATTCGAACAAATTGGCATCGCTGCCGCGATAAATAAAATCGTCACCCAGCAATCCTTTATATATCCCTAAAATTCGCTCGTCATCCAGCAAAGCGCTGAGATACTCATCGCGATCAATAAACTGGGTTAAAAACTGTCTCTTTTCGTTCGCATGAGCCCGATGCTGCCAGTCAAAGGCTTCATTTTGGTGTCGCGCAAAAACATCGTTAAATACGTTAGAAATCGTCTCGGCCTCTTTCAAAAATAATCCCTTAAATATCAAATAGCCAAATGTTTCAAAAAACGCTTTCTGCTGCTCAGTTAGTACAAACATGGCATTCTCATTTTATCGCGGCGATAACATCATGTTTCATGCACGAATCCATGCTATTACGCGTCAAGATTGTAATTGCTTCATACAAATCTGGATTGTCTATTTGCTGCTGCTTTAACACACCAAGTCGATTCGCTATACGCGACTTTGCCGACTCACCATGCTCCACTTCAAACATTGCTTCACGCACTACGTTGATGGGATCGTAATTGCATTTGAGACAAGCTGCATTGCCCTGATGAATACTATCTATCTTGATTTGATCCATATCAGACAAACTAAAATCAAATACAGAACCCAATGGCGTTACTTTTTCATAATCACTACAACAGACATAGTATTGCCCGCTCCAACCAACAAACGGTGCAATAAAAGCAAGATTACACCACGTTGACACACCTTTAGCCGCCATCAGGGCTTCTGCTTCTGCGCGGTATTTTTCGCTGCGCAAAAAATAGTGCCCTGTTTCACAGGCACCGCCGCGTGTGATTTGACGGAAAGCGTAAACGCCTGTCACACCCAATGATTCCCAATATGCGCGCATGGCAGGAATTTTTTCGCGGTTGATATCATGCTCCACAATACTGATCCACACTTCACTGCGCTGTGCCAGCACGCGCTCTGCATTCTGCGCCATAAACGCAGCCACATGCTCGCGCATGATGGCGTAATCGAGGTTGTAAACCTCTTCGTAATCTTCTTCCAGATCACTAACGCTAAAGGTGATGCGCGAGATACCCGCATCCAGCAATAATTTTGACTTTTCTGGCGTGAGCAAGGCTGCGTTTGTCGTCATTGCAAACGGCACTTTTTTTTCTGCCAGATAACGAATGTACTGATCAAACTGCGGATGAATCAGTGATTCACCTTGACCGGTTAACATCACAGTCAACCCTTCTTCTTGCGCACGCACCACAGCTTGCTGAAAAACCGCATCGCTCATAAAACCCTGCTCAGGGGTTTTATCGCGCGGACAGAAGTGACACAACGCATTGCAGCGATTGGTCAACTCCACATCCAATGCCAGCCTTTTGATTTTCATTGCCAAGATACCGAGCAGCTTCGGCTCCAGCCTAGCACAAGCTCAAGCCAATGGGCGAATGCCTACCGCCGCTCGCACGCGCTGCATAAAGGGCTGCGCGATAGCTCGCGCTTTTGCGGCACCTTTCTGCAACTCCGCTTCAATCTGTGCAGGGTGCGCCAAGAGTTGCTCGTAGCGCTCGCGCGCCTCGGCAATTTCGCTGTCGATCAATGCGCACAGGCGTTTTTTGGCTTCACCCCAGGCGATGCCTTCCGCAAACTCGCGGCGCATTTCAGCCGTCTGCTCAGGCGTGGCAAACGCACGCCACACCTGAAATACCGTTGATGTATCGGGGTCTTTCGGCTGCCCCGGCTCTAGCAAATTGGTGATGATTTTATTGACACTTTTTTGCAAAGGCTTGGGCTGCAAAAACAGAGGGATGGTGTTGTCATAGCTCTTGCTCATTTTGCGGCCGTCCAACCCTTGCAGCACCGCCACGTGCTCTTCCACCACCGCTTCCGGCAACACAAACAGTTCACCGAAATGGTGATTGAAACGCTGGGCAATATCGCGCGCCATTTCCACATGCTGAATTTGATCTTTCCCCACCGGCACATGGGTGGCACCGAACATCAAAATATCAGCTGCCATCAACACCGGATAACTGAACAGACCCATGGTGATGCCTTTGTCAGGGTCGAGATCGTCTGCATCCTCATTCGCCTGCACTGCGGCTTTATAAGCATGAGCACGATTCATCAAACCTTTCGCCGTCATGCACGACAGCAGCCACGCCAGCTCTGTAATTTCAGGCACATCCGACTGGCGATAAAAAACCACGTTGTCGGTATTCAGCCCCAAAGCCAGCCAAGTAGCCGCAATTTCCAGTGTGGAGCGATGCACATGTTCCGGCTCGTGGCACTTAATGAACGCGTGGTAATCCGCTAAAAAATAAAACGCACGATTACCCACCTGCTGACTAGCGCGAATAGCAGGGCGAATAGCGCCTACATAATTGCCCAAATGCGGTGTGCCGGTAGTCGTGATGCCTGTTAAAACTGTTTTCATAAAAATGGATTACCAATTAAAAGTTTGCCCAACAATTTTTTCCGATTCCTGCCACAGCTTTTCTGCCGCAGCAGGATCAACCGCCCACGCATAATAGCCGTGCTCGGCCACGCCCACAGGCACTTCTTCGGCAACAGCACAATCTTCCAAGTACAAACCGCCCTTGCTCTCCAATGCAGGCGATGTCGCCGCCCACACGGAAGTGGCCGCACCTTGTGGAATAGTTTTTAAGGTCAGCTTGCCGCGACTGGTACCACCGGATTCTTTTTTCTCACTGCCGAGTGATTCACTGTTCATCAAAGCTTTGATGTCATCCATCGTCAAATGGCGACCCAAATCGGTAGCAATCACACCCGGATGGACAGCAAAAACACTCACACCTTTATTACCCAAACGTTTTTGCAGCGCCACGGTAAATAAGGCGTTGGCTGTTTTAGCTTGACCGTAAGCGCCCCATTTATTGTATTCACGCGTCTGCCAGTGCAGATCATCAAAATTGATTGCGCTGTGTTTATGACCACCGGAACTTAAATTCACCACACGCGCTTTTTCTGCTTTCAACAACAATGGTAGCAATAAATTCGTTAACAAAAAATGGCCAATATGATTAGTGCCAAATTGTGATTCACAACCCGCAGCGGTGCGTGCAAATGGCACAGCCATAATGCCAGCGTTATTAATCAACAAATCCAATTTTTGCATCAACTGTGCCACATGCTTCGCACAAGTACGAATGCTATCGAAATCTGCCAGCTCCAATGGCACCGCATGCAGCGCAGCTTGTGGGAAATCGGCGTGCACCGCAGCAAATGCATCATCCAATTTTTGCCCAGGGCGTGCTGCCATAATCACGCACGCGCCCGCGCCGAGCAGCGTGCGCACTGTCTCCAAACCCAAACCACTGCTAGCGCCGGTCACCAAGGCCGTTTTTCCACGCAAATCAATGCCGGCAATCACATCAGCAGTGGTTTTTTCTGCACCAGAAAGCGTTGTCATAGGAAGCAGCCTTGCGTGATAGAAAGTCGCGAGACTGTAGTGAAGATGGGCGTTGAGAGCAAGACCAACGCACGCTTACGGCGCTGCTCGCTGTCGTATCCAGTCTTCAATAAAGGCCTTCTGCACCAAGCCCATCTTCACCTCGCGCTGATGTTCGCGATTGTAAAAATAGGTGCGCGGCACTTCACCGTACCAATGCCGATCAATTTCAAAGCGCAAACGCTCTGGCATTGCATCAGCAAACACCCACTGTTC
>CAZHQZ010000121.1:0-4455 GCA_964534675.1 uncultured Pseudomonadales bacterium
CACAATCGCCCTCGCCCAGGCATCACGGATTACTTTAAAAAAACAGGCATTGTTGACTTGGATAACTGCGGCTTTGACGAAATATTTCCCGCTAAAAATATCGCCCCTGGCACCTATCAGCTTTACTTCCTTGTCGAAAATGAACATGAAATCGCATTATCTGCCCCACAAGCAGTTAGCCTATCCGTACCAGATCACCTAGAGTTTCACAACGTTGACGCGGTGCGCTTGCACACATCACGCCCATGGGCATTTACTCCAGAACTCACCATGCATTGGAGTGGCCTCACTTTCACCGGAGAAAAACCGTGGTAAAACCCATTACGCAACGCGGCCTGTTGAGCATTACCGCAATCGCAGGGCTTTTATTGGGCTATTTTATTTTTGATAAAACGCCGCCTCCACGCCCCATTGCACGCCCCAACTTTTTGCTGGTGATTACCGACGATCAATCATGGAAGCACACGTCTTACGCCGGATACCCCGCCGTAGAAACACCCAACTTTGATCGCTTAGCCAGTGAAGGTATTTATTTTCGTAACGCCTACGCCAGCGCGCCCACTTGCACAGCATCGCGCTCTGCCATTTTAACGGGGCAACATTTTTGGCGGCTAGGCTCGGCCGGTCAATTGTGGGGAGAGTTCCCCAATTCACTCACCACTTATCAACAAATTTTAGAAAAAAATGGTTACGCAATTGGTTACACCGGCAAAGGCTGGGGGCCAGGCCGCGCACTGCTCGGCAACCCCGCCGGCCCCGCTTACAATCAAATCAAAAGTAACGCCCGCCCTGAGTACACGCAGTTTGATATGTTGGCTAATTTCCAACAATTTCTGGACGAGAAAAAACCCAATCAACCGTTTTCTTTTTGGATTTCCCCCACAGAACCACACCGCGCCTACCAAACCAATATTGGCGCAAGCAGTGGAGAAATCGACCTCAACAAAGTAGTTGTGCCGCCGTTTTTACCCAATGTACCAGCAGTGCGCAAAGACATCGCCGATTATTTATATGAAATTCAATATTTCGATAAACAACTGGGCGATATTTTGCAGTTGTTGGAAGCGCGCGGTGAATTAGATAACACCGTGATTGTTTATACATCGGATAACGGCATGCCCTTTCCGCGATCCAAAAGCACCAACTACGAATACGGCACGCATGAGCCGTTTGCTGTGCGCTGGGGCAACGCCATCACAGAACATCAAGACGTAACCGATTTCATCAGCCTCACAGACATCGCACCGACGTTTCTGGATTTAGCCGGCATCACACCGCCCGCTGCCATGACAGGACACAGCTTTCGCCAGCAATTGTTCGCTGAAAAATCTGGGCGCGTAGACAAAAATCGCGACAGCGCGTTTTCTGGTTTTGAACGCCACATCGGTAACGCGCGACTGGAAGATCGCGGCTATCCCTCGCGCGCTATTCACACCGATAAATTTCTCTATATCGTCAATTTAACGCCGGATCGCTGGCCTGCCGGTCGCCCGCCCAATCTCGCAGATATTGATGACGGCTCACCCACCAAAATGACAATCGCCGACCGAGAACATTTTGAAAAATTTTGGAAGTTGGCTGCCGATAAACGCCCTGCGGAAGAATTGTACGCACTGGATCGCGACCCAAACCAACTGCACAATCTTGCTGGCAATCCTGAATTTGACGCGATAAAAACATCGCTGCGCCAGCGTTTACTGCAAGAAATGCAACAAACCGGCGACCCGTGGGCGACAGGCAATGGCGCCAGTTTTGATAGCTACACTTATTACGGGAAGGAAACCGAATGAGCAAACAACAATATTTAATACTGCTCTCCTGCCTGTTTTTATTTATGGGCATAGGCAGAATATTCAGCTTAGTCACCAATGACCCGATACTCGGCTACGCCAACAACTACGAGATGATACGCCTGCAAGCCTGTCATCAAATTTGGCCCGCCGATAAGTTTGTTGACATCACCGCAGGCACACCTGCCGCACCGCTACGTCGCTATACATTGGAAAAGCACGTCAACACGCCTTGCTTTCCCAGTTCGGAATTGTTGTTCACCGGTATCGGCGTCGAATTGGGGAAACTTAAAAATAAAATTACTGGCGAATCCTTAATTTCCATCAAAACTATTGGCTTTGTAAAAGCTACTTTTCTCTCACTCACCGTTTTATTGACGAGCATATTTTTCTACCGCCGAGAAATGTATGGCGCGTTATTGACCAATGCACTGATAACGCTCACTGTGTTATCGGACCCTGGCGTGACGTTGTATATGAATACTTTTTACACCGAGTTTTCAGCGGTGTATTTTTTATATCTAGCATTGATTGGCGTGGTCGTTATCGCCAACCCATCAGCAAAATGGCCTTGGTGCCTACCGTTGCTAGTGGGCGTACTTGGGCTAGGTTTTTCCAAGCCGCAACACATGCCATTGGCTTTGTTGTTGAGCATGCTAACAGCAATCTGGTTATGGCGGCGACAACCGCGCAGTGTTATCGCGCTTATAGCGCTTTGCGGTGCGATACCCCTGCTGCTGCAAACAAGCGGCGACTGGACACCACGCAATGACAATATGGCAACGTTCAATCGCGCCAATGCGCTATCTGCCGTCCTAATAGAAGCGCCCGATGCAAACAATATTATTCATTCACTCGCCCTACAGGATAGTTGCCTACAACTACAGGACATACATTGGCATGTAAAAGAATCGAATCCTGCCGCACTGTGTCCTGGAGTGCACACATTGAGAACACACTCGCTATACTTCTCACTACTCACACACCCTGTCACAACAGCAACGATAATATTCAAAGCCATTCCTGCAAGCAAAGAATGGATATTCAATGGCTATGGGCAGGTGGAGGGACGAAAAACAATGTCAGTGACATCCTATCGGCAATCGCTATACACCGCACTACAACAAACGCTTCCATCCGTTTTTATTACCGCTTTTATAGCCATTACTGCTATAGCATTTCTACTTGCTGCCGCCAGCAAATACTATCGACCTGTACTCACTTTTGCGGCACTGCTCGCACTGCTATGCTGGTACACCATCGCTGCCGCTGTGTTGGGTGATGGCTACTATGATCTAACCAAACATTCACATCTGTGCATTCCACTGCTGCTGGCGACTTTTCTGATATTGGCATCAGCCCCACTGCAAAAAACTGCACGCTCAACATCACTTTTACACAGCGACAATTCACATGACTGAAATTACACAGGTTGCCGTTGTTATTCCTTGTTACAAAGTCACGCAGCACATCATGCGCGTCATTGAGAAAATTGGATCAGAGGTGACGAGAATTTACACAGTTGATGACTGCTGCCCCGACAAGAGTGGACAGTACATCCAACAACACAATGCCGATCCGCGTGTCGTAGTTTTGTTCAACGAAATCAACAAGGGCGTAGGCGGCGCAACCAAACGCGGCTACGAAGAAGCCCTAAAGGATGGCATGGACATAGTTATCAAGGTGGACGGCGACGGCCAAATGGATCCCACATTGATTCCACAATTCATCGAGCCACTTATCAGTAGTCGTGCAGATTACACAAAAGGCAACCGTTTCTTCAGTTACGAACACGTTAGCCGCATGCCGGGCATACGACTTTTCGGCAACGCCATCCTCACTTTTTTCACCAAGGCATCTAGCGGCTACTGGAACATCTACGACCCGAACAACGGCTACACGGCCATTCACCGGAATGCGCTGTCTATGCTGCCTCTAGACAAAATACACAACCGCTATTTCTTCGAAAGTGACATGCTGTTTCGACTCAACAGCATCCGCGCTGTCGTAATGGATGTGCCGATGGTTGCCGTGTACGAAGACGAGGAATCTGGGCTGAAAATAAAAGAAATTCTGCTGCAATTTTTATCAGGGCATGCACGCAATTTCGGCAAACGACTTGCCTACAACTATTTCCTTCGCGATTTCAACCTGGCATCGCTGGAATTACTTATTGGTACTTTGCTGCTAATTTTCGGCACCATTTACGGCGGCATAAACTGGGCACATTCCGTGACAACAGGAAATACGGCAGCAGGGGGAATTGTCATGCTGGCGGGGCTGTCCATTATCGTCAGCATACAACTGCTGTTATCCGTTTTTAATTACGACGTGCAGAATGTGCCGCGCAGCCCGCTGGCTACTTTCAAGCGAAACAGCAGCTCCAGCCGCTCGCATTAAGGCTGAGTCCATCAAAAATCACGTTCTCTCAATACCCCAGAGCAAGCATTTTGTAGGCAAGGCAATACCAGACAAACAACAACGGCACGATATAGCCAAACAAACTTTCCACCACAACTGCAAACGGAAACCGACTCGAAAGTGAAAAAGATAAAGGCCATAGCAAACACAAAATTACTGGCAGGAATTGACGCCCTTGTACTCCTAACACCTCGCTGTGACCAACCGGTGTATAGGTCACATACATTGCCATCATGGTCTCCGT
>CAZHQZ010000122.1:0-4416 GCA_964534675.1 uncultured Pseudomonadales bacterium
CCACAAACTGAACGCATCTTTTGCCACACCAGAAACAAACGCCGCCGCTTCACGCGAAGACAAACGCTCTTTGGTTTGGCCTGAAAATTGTGGATCCGCCAACTTCGATGACAACACATACGCGCAGCGATCCCACAAATCTTCCGGCGCGAGTTTGATACCGCGCGGCAATAAATTACGAAACTCACAGAACTCGCGCAGCGCTTCCAACAAACCCGTACGCAAGCCGTTCACATGCGTGCCGCCCTGCGGCGTGGGAATTAAATTGACATAAGATTCCGCCAACAATTCGCCGCCTTCCGGCAGCCACAGCACCGCCCAATCCACCGCTTCCGTGGTGCCGGTAAAACTGCCGACAAACGGCTCGGCGGGCAGCAATTCCCAACCCGCGCAAGCAGAAGCGAGATAATCTTTCAGGCCGTCTTCATAAAACCATTCATCGCGCTCGCCAGTTTTTTCTTCCAAAAAAGTGACGCGCAAACCGGGGCAAAGCACCGCTTTGGCGCGCAATACATGGCGCAAACGCGGCACAGAAAAATTCACGGAATCGAAATACTGTGCATCGGGATAAAAGCGCACCGTGGTGCCGGTTTGTTTTTTCGGCACGGTGTCCAGCACTTGCAAATCGCTGGCGCGGTTGCCGTCTTTGAACGCCATGCGGTATTTCTGACCGTCGCGTTTAATCAACACTTCCAAGTCGGTCGATAGCGCATTCACTACCGACACACCCACGCCGTGCAAACCGCCGGAGAACTGGTAGTTTTTGTTGGAGAACTTGCCGCCTGCGTGCAGCGTGGTGAGGATGACTTCCACCCCCGGCTTCTTCTGCTCGGGATGCAAATCCACGGGCATACCGCGACCGTCATCGGAGCAAGACAGGGAGCCATCTTTGTGCAGAATCACGTCGATTTGTTTGGCGTGACCGGCGAGGGCTTCATCCACCGAGTTGTCGATAATTTCTTGCGCGAGGTGGTTAGGGCGCGTGGTGTCGGTGTACATACCCGGACGCTTACGCACCGGATCGAGGCCGGTCAAAACCTCAATGGCATCGGCGTTATAGCTGTTGTTTGATGGTGCAGAACTCATGCGATCCCCCGTAGAAGGTGGCTATTCTACGGGGAATCTTGCGCTGTTCCAGCTTGACCTGTGTTTTTTTACAGTGTCTTACTGCTCATCGCCCGACGCACCGCGACCGCGCTGATTCCACTGCCGCTGCCGACCGTTGCCATTGCCGCCGCTGGATTGGTTCCTGCTCGTGCCTTGGCTGTCGCTGCTGTGTGATGTGGCTGGCGCACTGGTGCTCGGCATTTGGCTGCTGCGGCTGGAACTGTCGCTATTACTGCCGCCAGCCGAACCTCCCCAACCGCTGTTGTTATTGCGCGGCATGAACACGGGGCGCGAATGCTGGATCACCGGCTGGCTCGGCACGCTCTGCGGCTGCCCCACCCCCATGCTGCCATCGCTGCTATTCGTGTCGCGCGTCACTGGTTGCGGCGCATACCTCACCACCGGTTGACGATCATCTGATGAGGAGTGGCTACTGCGATCGCGGTCACGACCGTGGTCATCGTCATCATTGTCATGGCGATCCCAACGCGAGCGATTGTTATCCGTTTTATAAACAGGGTAAGACGTGCGCGGCGCAGGTTGCCGTGAGGGCACGCTTTGCATGCCATCGCGCTCTATGTGCTGCGGTTGAATCGGGCGACCCTTGCTATCGCGCACGATGTCATCGTGGTGGCAGTCGTGATAGCGGCACCAATCCTGCCGTCTGCGATACCAGTTGTCGTCATAACCGTGTTGGCGATCCCAAATAATGACGCGATCAAAATCGTCGCGGTAGCGATAGCAATAACCACGATAGCTGTAGTAATTGCAGCCGCCGTAGGTGCCGACGATCCAGATGCGATCGCGCGGGTAATACACGTTACCAAACGGGTAGTAAGTGCTGTAATTATTGGTTTGATACACCGTGGTACCGCCGCCGTAGTAGCCGCTGCTGTAACCGCCGCTATCGCCGCCGTAGTAGCCGTTGTTGCTGGGGTAATAACTGCCGCTGGTGTGACGATAATCTTCTTCGTAACTGGAACAGCCTACCAAGGTAAACACTGCCAGTGCCAAACAGATGAGTGTGCGCATAATGCCCTCCTGGAGCATGCAATGAATACGCGCATTTACACTAGCAGTGTGTGTGGCAGTGCTACAAGATGGCTAGAAAAATATATTTTAGCGGACGTTTTTTTGCTCCATAGCTTTGCGCAACAAATCCCCCATAGAGCCCGTAGCCGTTGCCGGTTTGGACTGACTGCCGCCCATGTAACGCTCGCTGGTTTTGCGATCCACCTTGGGTGCTCTACCGCCCTCGGTTTTAGGCGCAGCTTCATCATCCAAACGCATGGTGAGCGCGATGCGTTTTCTGGAGGCATCTACCTCCAACACTTTCACTTTCACAATATCGCCTGCTTTTACCACCTCGCGCGGGTCTTTAATAAATTTATTGGTGATAGCAGAAATATGCACCAAACCATCTTGATGCACGCCCACATCCACAAACGCGCCAAAGTTGGCGACATTGGTGACCACACCTTCCAACACCATGCCCGTTTGTAAATCTGATATTTTTTCGATGCCGTCACGAAAGCTGGCTGTTTTGAATTCGGGGCGCGGATCGCGACCCGGCTTATCCAGCTCGCGAATAATGTCTTGCACCGTCAGTAAACCAAAACGTTCGCAGCTGTAATCTTTTGCCTGCAAGCCGCGCAAAAACGCACTGTCACCGATCAAACTTCCCACGCTGCGATTATTTTTCTCTGCGATGCGCTGCACTACAGTGTAAGACTCTGGGTGCACCGCCGATTTATCCAACGGATTTTCGCCATCGTTAATACGCAAAAAACCTGCGGCCTGCTCAAAAGTTTTATCGCCCATGCGCGGCACGGCTTTCAAAGCTTCGCGGTTGCGGAACACGCCGTTTTTGTCGCGAAACTCCACAATATTTGTCGCCAGTGTTTGGTTGAGGCCAGACACACGTTTCAATAGCGCTACCGAAGCGGTGTTCACATCCACACCCACACCGTTTACGCAGTCTTCCACCACGGCATCTAACGTGCGCGCCAACTGCATTTGGTTTACATCGTGCTGATACTGTCCAACGCCGATGGACTTAGGATCAATTTTTACCAATTCGGCGAGCGGGTCTTGCAAGCGGCGCGCAATCGACACTGCACCGCGTATCGTCACATCCAAATCGGGAAACTCTTTGGCCGCCAATTCTGAAGCAGAGTACACCGATGCGCCCGCCTCACTCACCACCACTTTTTTGGCATGCAATTCCGCGTATTTTTTTAATATATCGCCAACAAAACGCTCCGTTTCTCGCGAAGCGGTGCCATTGCCGATGCTGATTAAATCCACGCTGTACTGCTTGCACAAAGCCAGCACAATTTTTTCCGCTTCTGCGATTTTATTTTGCGGGGGATGAGGAAAGATCGCGCCGTGCTGCAACACTTTGCCGGTGTTATCAACCAATGCAACTTTCACACCCGTGCGCAAACCTGGATCTAGGCCTAGAGTGACCTTTTGCCCTGCGGGCGCTGCTAACAATAAGTCTTTGAGATTGCTGGCAAATACGCGTATCGCCTCTTCTTCAGCGCGCTCGCGCAACTGACCGAGCAAATCGGTTTCCAAATGCGTCAGCAATTTGATGCGCCATGTCCAACGCACCACTTCTGCCAACCAGGTATCAGCAGCACGACCTTCATTGCGTATACCGGCGTGTGCCGCAATACGGCGTTCACATACATGATCAGGCGTTGTCAGCTCTTCTGGCAGCGTCAGAGCCATCGTTAACACACCCTCTTTGCGCCCGCGAAACACCGCCAGCGCACGATGCGAGGGCATCACACTCACTTTCTCGCTGAAATCAAAATAATCGCGAAACTTTTCACCCTCCGTTTGTTTGCCATCCACCACTTGCGCTTTCACCAAACCGTGTTCAATGAGATATTCGCGCAAGTCGCCTACCAGTTTTGCATCTTCACTAAAGCGCTCCATCAGGATTTGTTTAGCACCATCCAATGCGGCTTGTGCATCATTCACAGCATGTTCAGTATTGATGTATTTTTTGGCTTCTTCAGCAGGATCAAGCCTCGGATTTTCTAACAGCGCCAAAGCCAAAGACTCCAAACCTGCTTCGCGCGCAATTTGCGCCTTGGTACGCCGCTTGGGTTTGTAGGGTAAATACAAATCTTCCAAACGGTTCTTGGTATCTGCTGCCAAAATATCTTTTTCCAATTCCGGCGTGAGCTTACCTTGTTCAGCAATACTGGCGAGCACGGTCTTGCGGCGATCTTCCAATTCACGCAAATACACCAAACGCTCTTCCAGTGTGCGCAACTGCGTGTCATCCAGAGCACC